>JAAZKL010000135.1 GCA_012799845.1 Clostridiaceae bacterium | reverse complement strand
CCGGGCGGACACAAATAGTATCAATCCAGTATCAAGAGCAGTATGGACGGGCAAAAAAGCCTGTATTCATGCGGGTTTTCGCCGTTTCGAGCGTCATTCCCACTCGATCGTGGCGCAGGGCTTCGGACTCAGGTCATAGCACACGCGGTTGACATTCGGCACTTCTGCAAGTATGCGGTCGGTTATCCTCTGTAGCACTGCCCATTCGATCTGTGGAACAGTGGCCGTCATAGCGTCGACTGTGTTGACGGCGCGGATGATAACAGGATATTCATAACTGCGTGCATTGTTTTTCACGCCCACCGACTTGAATTCAGGCACTACGGTGAAGTACTGCCAGACTTTCCTGTCCAGGCCTTCCTTTGCAAATTCCTCGCACAGGATGGCATCCGACTCTCTCACAGCTTCAATGCGTTCCCTTGTGATCGCTCCGAGACAGCGGACACCGAGCCCTGGTCCCGGGAACGGCTGGCGGTATACCATCGATTCAGGCAGGCCTAGTTCGAGACCGCACGCCCGCACTTCATCTTTGAACAGGTAACGGAGCGGCTCGACCAGTTTGAACTGGAGATCCTCCGGAAGTCCTCCGACGTTGTGGTGCGACTTGACGACCTTTGCGGTTTTTGTGCCGCTTTCGACTATATCCGGGTAAATGGTGCCCTGAGCCAGGAATTCGATGCCTGACAGCTTGCGGGCTTCTTCTTCGAATACCCGTATGAACTCGCTGCCTATTATTTTCCTCTTCTGCTCGGGGTCAGCAACGTTTTCGAGTTTTGACAGGAAACGCTCGCTTGCGTCAACATAGATCAGGTTGGCGTCCAACCGGTTCCTGAACACTTCAACGACTTCCTCCGATTCGCCTTTGCGCATCAGGCCATGGTTGACATGGACGCATACGAGTTGTTTGCCGATGGCCTTGATAAGCAGCGCCGCGACAACTGAACTGTCAACACCTCCCGACAGGGCAAGTAGTACTTTCTTGTCGCAGACCTGCCTGCGGACAAGCTCTATCTGGTCTTCTGTGAAATTCTTCATGTTCCAGTTGGGCTCCGCCTTGCAGGCATCAAATATGAATGATCTCAGAACTGATTCAAGCTCTTCTTCAGATGCAGGCCAGTCTTTCAAAATATGCCCGCGTTTTGCCGTGTCATGTGCCACTGCAAGCACAGGGAAACCGGCGTCATATACCGCTTCGGATACGTCGATCCTTACCCCGTCAATGATGTTGTTTTCTCCGCCATTCAGTATTATGCCCTTTACATTGTGGAGTTTCGACAGTTCCTCTGCCGTTATATCATGGGGATGAATTTCGCTGTATACGCCGAGACTGCGCACGGCCCTGGCGATGTCGGTATTCTTTGTGCTTCCAAGGTCAAGGATCACTATCATATCCTGTTTCATATGTGCCTCCTGGATCTTTTGAATTATAACATTATTATGAATGCAGCATTACTATGCATATAGCGTTATTATGAATGCAGCATCATTATGCATATAGCATTATTATGCAAATTGCGGCGCAAAATGTAAATAAGCAAAATGCCAGGAACATGTCTTTATTATTGTTCGCCGGTTGTATAATTTGCTTTTCTGCACGATGATCGACTTTTCACCTGGAGCGTCTGTCTTTCAGCCAGAGCGTCTGTCCTTCAGCCGGTCATTTGCTTTACATCCTGGACTTCAGTCTATCGACCGGATACCTGCTATTCAATCAGAACATTTGCTTTTCAGCCATGCCTTGCGCTGGTTGAGATATTTTTTACGGACTTTCAGCAGGAAATTTTTGACCAGTTCGCTCTGAAAGTCCACATATGTCCAGGGGAGCCTGTTCCAGCCGCCCTGGCCGAAAAACAGCGTGATTTCCGCGTAGATTCCGTCTGACAAGGGTATCCGGAAGCCGGAGTTTTTCGTCGTAGCCAGTGTCACCCTTCCGTGGTTCAGAAGACCGGGATCCAGGTTGATCCTGCGGTTGCCATCTTTGCTGAGGAGATCTTCATATGAATTGGTCAGGATCTTGATGCCTGCAAGACGGGACGGGTCGATGCACTGTTCAAAGCTGTATATCCTGCGGATAGCCTTCCCTGCAAGCTCTTCATCGTAGTATGACGAAAAATCGTCCGAAAAGGAATAATCCTCTGACACCAAATCGTATGAACCGAACGTATCAATCAGCATTTTTTCAGCCTTAGTAAGAAAGGCCGGGTCGCTGTACATCGTGCAGACTATCAGTTTTTCATGCTCAAAACTGCATATTGCGCCCATGCATGGATCCTCCTGATTGTAATATCGATAGCCGGCCAGGATACGAGCTGCAGGATACCTGCCGTCTTGAACGCTGGCCGCAGGGCACCCGTCACTTTGAATGCTGGCTGCAGGATACCTGCCGTCTTGAACGCTGGCCGCAGGATACCCGTCACTTTGAATGCTGGCTGCAGGACACCTGTCGCCATGTATGCGGCCGTAGTATACCCGTCGCCCGGAATACAGGATATAGGCCGTAGTGCACCTGACGTCATGGCTGTAGGCCGTAGTGTACCCGTTGCCCGGAACACAGGCAAATACCTGTCGCTATGTATGCGGCCGTTGAATACCTGTCACTCTGAACGCAGATGTAGTATACCTGTCGCCCTGAACGCAGGCTGTAGATCGTAGAATACCTGTTGCCCGGAATGAGGCTGTCCGGGACAGTCAGCTCGTTCCTGTTTACCATCCCGGCGTACATTATAGCACTTTTACCATACAGGATAAATACAGCGGATGCAAATACGGCGTTCATTATTGGAACTTCATTATTTGAAAACAATAATGGCAAAACCCGAGCAGCAGATCGGGTTGCGGACTTGATAGGCCGGCTTGCATACGACGCTGGCTATCGACTCATAAGTTGTTCCGTTTTGAGAAAAATAGATACAGGTTCCGATTTGCGTGCTCAATTGATACTTTATCCGGGGGAACATTATTTCCCTGGGAAATAACGACCTGGGTGTACAAAAATTGGATTGTTGTGGTCGTGAATAGTGTAACGATTGAGTTTATGTCAACCTATGAGCTACATAATGTAGTGAAACGCTGCCTTATGTAGCTCTCAAGCCAAACCTAATGAAGCGGAACACACACAACAATCAGAATTTTGTACACCCTGGTCATTACCGCCCGGCACACAACAAGCCGGCACACAACAAGCCGACAAACAGCAAGCCGGTACACAACAAGCCGACAAACAGCAAGCCGGTACACAGCAAGCCAGCAAACAACAAGCCGGCAAACGATAAGCCGGAAGCAATAAGCTGGTAAGCAACAAACCGCAAAGCAATAAGTTTGATAAAGCGGTCTTACCGGACTTCAATCCATAATGTCATTGTACAGGGAGGAATAGTAATGGCGGCATTTATAAGGCATGAACTGATCGAGGACAAAGACGGCTATGCGTTGATCCTGTATCTTGACCCGAATGACACCGAGTTTTCGAAGGAGCTTGGTTTTCATGGCGGCGGGCAAGGTTCCGAAAAACCGGACTGCTCCGAAAAACCGGACTGCTCCGAAAAAGCGGACCGCTCCGAAAAACCGGACTGTTCCGAAAAAGCGGACTGCTCCGAAAAACTGGACCGTAAGGTAAGAGAGTATATACGGGACAATTTTAAGAACATAAAGATAAGCGTGGTCAAAATCATGGCAGGGTCGCTGCTTGTGGCGGCGCTGCATT
>JAAZKL010000134.1 GCA_012799845.1 Clostridiaceae bacterium | reverse complement strand
ATCGGAAACAGCCCCATGTCCATCCAGGTTTCTCTGGTAAACAGGATCATACCGATACTGTATCTATTGGGACAAATCGAATACTGCAACGGTTGTCCGCCCAATTCATGCGACAGAGAATCGATATCCTTCAGTATTCTATTCCCATCACCCCACATAAACATTGCCGCGTGATAGTTTTGTGATATTTCATAATGATGAGTCAAACCGTCCGTATATTTCAGTTTTCCGAAACGTGCCTCCCACTCTGCTTCAAGGTGCAGTTTTTCCAATACTCTTACATATCCATAAGTATTCACCGGAATAAGCGGTGATACAAAACCAATTTGATACCGCTCCTTTTTTTCAAATACTTTATATGTATTCAGCAGTTTTTCGAAAATTCCCCTTGTTATAAATATGTCCTCATCCATTTTGAAGATGAATTTGGCGGCAGCATGAATATGGATTGCGGTATTGATTATTGCGGAGATTTTATTGCTTCCCGTACTAAGGTATGACCAGCCATTTTGTTGGCATATTTCCGAAAGACGGATATCATATAAACCGCTACTCATTATACAAACATCATAATGGGAAGGAGTATATGCTTTGATTCTCCGGAATATGTCTTCCCATAGTCTTTCTTTATATCCAGCCAGAACCAACAGAAGATTATCGCTATTTTTTCTTCTGTCTATAAACGAGTATTTTTTTGTCAATCGTGTTTGATGGTCGATCAAAATCTGAAGTGTGTAAATAGAGATGTAATCCACACCAGGCTTTTTACCTAAGCTCCGGAGCTTAATGTCAATCTGCGGATAATAAGCGCTGGTGATGATGAGAAACACATCCTGGAGCCGGTCCCTGGCAGCTTCAAACGCAAGAACATCTTTGCCGTCAAGTGACTTCAGCCCTGACGCCATTTGTTCGTCAATATAAAAAGAAATCCTACGGAAATTCTCATTTATGTATCGATTGTAATCTTTAAAGGTTTTACCGAGTCCCCATAACGCTTGTGTCTGGTTTTCTATCCTGTCCAGTAACTCCTGGAAGTCATACTCATACAATAGACGCTCATAGGAAACATAATGCCTGTGTTCGGCAAAACCCATGTCATTCAATTTTTGCTGGATCTCACCATATTCCTGCTCGCAGATAATGAAAAACAACAAGTCCTTATCTTCCATCTTCACTTCATCAGGCTTTTTGAGAGGATGCTGTAAAGGTGCGATACGCTCTCTTTTTTGATCAAGGGCTTCATCGATATAGCAGGCCACCTTCAAGTCAAACAGAGCTTCGACGTCTGTTTGAATAGCACCCACGCCCCAAATGACGATTTGCTTTTGTTTTATCATATTTACAAGTTCACTCAGCATACATCACCTGCCATAACTGATCATAAATCCTTTGGCAAAAACTTTTCAGGGTGTGCCCTGTAATACTCTTCCATTTTTTTATGCTGGGGTCCGTATGCCAGATGACCAGCGATTGCATTTTCCGCTACAGCCATGACTCTAGCATGCATCATACAGAATTTGCAGATATGCTCCTCATCCGCGCCTAGATTCATATGTTGTTTTACAGGGAACATGCCCATTTTCATCCAATTACGTCTTGTGAACAGGATAAAACCGATACTATATCGGATAGGACATATGGAATATTGAAAACCGCGGTTCGCAAGCTTTTCTGCCATGGCATCGATATCAGCAAATTGGGGGTTTCCGTCTCCCCACATGAACATGGCGGCCTCAGGTGAATCGTGGATTGTCCTGTGATGCCGGTAACAATCGGTATACATAAGTTCCCCGAACCGTTCTTCCCACAACCCGACCGCATCAAAAAGTTCAAGCAGTCTCACATATCCGTATCCGTTAACCGGTATCAGCGGCGTTACAAAGCCGACCTCATATCTACTGTCGTGCGTAAGTTTGTCATAAGTTTTCTTCATAGCTTCAAAGCAGCCCACGGTGGTAAAAATGTCTTCATCGATTTTATATATATATTTTGCTTGAGGAAATCGTGTTATGGCAATATTGATTGCCAGTGAAACATTGTTTCTTACCGTACTGATATAAGACCATCCATAGTTTTTACACAGTACCTGTAATTCTTCATTAACAAGGCCACTGGTCACTAAAACTACATCCATGTGTTCTGGTACAGACCTCTTTAATCTCGGGAATACACTCTCCCATACAAATTTCTTATAGCCTGCCAAAATAACGAGCAGTTCATCCGAATTTTTTTCCCTATCGATGAAAGTGTGTTCGCCAGACGAGTATGTCGAAAGTTTCGCCAATGTAACAAAGGTCCTGATGTGGATAAAGTCCCTCCCTATATGATACCCGCTCTCCTTCAGCAGGGAAGAGATTTCGTCATAGTAAATGCTGCAAACGATTATGAATGTGTTTTCCTGCCTTTCTTCTGCAGGAGAAAATTGTTTGACCGGTATTCCATCAAGTGATAACGGATTTCCATCTGCATTACTCACAATAATGGATTCGATGTCAGGCACATATTCCTGCAGATCTTCCTTGTGGTAGGTGTATGTATTCCCTGCACCCCAGATGTGGATCCGTTTTCTTCTTATAGATTCAAGCCGTGTCAAATCAATCAGCAGCTCCTCACCGAAAGCATAGTGGACACCTTCTTTAAAACCCATGGATTCGAGCTTATTTGCCGCATATTCTTCATCATCGTCACAGATGAGGATAAAAAGGTT
>JAAZKL010000015.1 GCA_012799845.1 Clostridiaceae bacterium | reverse complement strand
TGAACAGTTTCTTTTCTGGTAAAAATTCAAATTCGATCTTGTTCTCATACTTGCCTGGAGTAAACGATATTTTTGTTTTCTCCTTCAGTGCTTTTTTCGCTGCAGCAGTAATGCTGCAAATCTGTAACAATTCTCCGGTCATTTTATATACCCTCCGCAAAATACCTTCAGATTACCTTGGTGTTTCCAAACCTGAAAACTCCTTATAAAGCACGTCAATGCTCATGCTTCCTCCATGCTGTATATCCTCATTATAATCCCCCGAAAGAACCCTTCTGATCCATTCTTCTTTCAGCAGACCTGTGATACATTCATCCTTTATCTGCCCATCAGCCAGGCAGACAAATTTCTTTCTCCCCAGCCCCTCGATTTTGTAGCCGAATTTCTCCTGCATCCTGAATGAAGCCTCATTTCCGGGGAAAAATCCGTTTTCCAGCCTTCTCAGCTTCAGCACGTCAAATGCGAACTCTATCCGCTTCCCAAAGGCTTCAGTTCCATATCCCTGCCCGTGATACCCGGCATTGATCCAGATGCCTCCGCCGGCAGTCCCGTGAAGCTTGTTTATATTGGAAAGGCTGATCCCGCCGATGACTTTATTCTCAGATTTCAGCTCTATGGCAAATTCGAAAGCTGTCCTGTCCATCCCTTTTTCAGTAAGATGCATGCAGTACCTGATCCATCTTTCGGCATCTTCTTTCGTGAATGGATGCGGAACATAAGCCAGCCATTTCGATACCTCGATATTATTCAGTCCTTCGACCAGGTCATCAATGTCGTTTTCATCCCAATCCCTCAGGATAAGCCTCTTCGTTTCCAGTATCACGATATCGCCACTTCCCCTCGTACCGACAGGCGGAGCATTTACAAATCATGAAGGGACCTCTGATCTGTCATTTGATCCGTCGGTGCCGTTCAGCAGAAAACACTCTGAAAAAGCTGTTCTGGATAATTATTGTAATATTTTACAGCACAAATGTCTACCCGTCTCATCAGTTGCTTTCTTCGCTCCACACTCTTGCAAGGCGCTCGAACAGCGCAAGCGCCTCTGCCCTGGAGATGGGGTCATACCACTTGCTTTCGCCATTGTTCCCCAGGAGTATGCCCTTGTCCTTCAGGCAAATGATGGCCGGATATATGTCCATCGGCACACCGGCTTTCGGGTTTTCCGCGGCACGTATATATCGCTCATACCACTGGCTGCCTCCTGCTCCGGTATCACCCGCGCCGGTACTTTGA
The DNA here is from genome assembly GCA_012799845.1 of Clostridiaceae bacterium. Lineage (GTDB taxonomy): Bacteria > Bacillota > Clostridia > Acetivibrionales > DTU013 > DTU013. The sequence continues at coordinate 385 of JAAZKL010000015.1, read as the reverse complement.
GCATCAGCGACTGTTATGTCAATAGTTTTGGCGGTATCGCTGAAGGCGGGCGTTTAATTCTTAAGCGCCATATTATAATATTTTCCGCCCGGCCGGATATCTTCCTTCCAGAGGTAGTTTGCCATGGCGTAGAACACTTCACCCCGGGTCATCGGCTTCACGATGGCCTCCCGGTCGTATATATCGGGATAAATAAGACTGTCCCATGAAACGACAACATAGTCCGTATACCACTTGTCACCCACGAGGCTTGCTGTCCGCGATCGTCTTCCGGCATCCTGTGCGGCCTTCTGCTTTATCGTTTCTTCTGTGTTGTCGAACCTGGCCAGCATAGTCAGGAACTCGGCACGGGTGACCGGGTTCCCGCCCCTGAAGGTGCCGTCCG
>JAAZKL010000133.1 GCA_012799845.1 Clostridiaceae bacterium | reverse complement strand
GTAGACTGTCTGTTTCATTACCGTTATTCTTACCTTCTTCATTCAGTTCCCTTCCTGTTCCCAGCCGCCACGATTTTTCCCAGTTTTTCCTTGTAAGGCAGGTAACATGCAGTGTGTGGATCTCTCCTGTCAGCCTCCAGAAGACATCCTTACTGGTATGGTGGTGCTTAAACCCGCACTTTTCCTGGACCCGCCTGGACCGGGCATTGCCGTCGAAATATCCGGCCCAGATCTTCCTGAACTTAAGGTCTTCAAAACCGCGGCGGATCAATTCCCTGGCGGCCTCGGTAATAAGTCCCCGCCCCCAGAAAGGCACGCCTAACCAAAACCCGATCTCGCCCTCATTATCAGGCAGGTCAAGATTGCTGGCCTTCCCTCTCGTCAGCCCGATGCTGCCGATCGCCCTGTTGTCCTCTTTGAGGCAAACCGCATAGTTCTCATCCACGGCCAGCACATTCCTGATTATCTCAAGACTGTTCTCAACGCTCGTATGCGGCGGCCATCCTGCTATCGGTCCTACCCGCGGATCCTTCGCATATTCATACAGGCTCTCCGCATCCGATTCCAGCCACGGACGCAGTACCAGCCTTTCAGTATACAGTTCCATTCGAACACCTCGATTTCAGGTGCCCGGCACTCATCTGTCAGCACCTGTCAATTCACCAGCTTAAGTATAAAATCACCCGTGTTTTTTGCGCTGTGCCTCTTACCGTACAGTTCCTGTGCCTGCCTCATCTGGCTCAGCTTCCCGGGCTGAGTGAAGAGTTGCATCAAAACATCGCATATCCTCGAATATTTTCCGGCATAGACGGCCAGGTTGTTGTTTATAAGGAAGTAGGCATTGCGGTTTTCAACGCCCGGGATCGGATCTGTGATGATGAGAGGCCTTCTCTTTGTCAGGGTCTCAGACACGGTCAGGCCTCCCGGCTTGGTGATAATGATGTCCGCCGCATCCATGTAAAGTTCCATGTTGTCGACATAATCCACAATTATTACGTCCTTGCTGTAAGGAGTATCTATGATCTTCTTTGACAGTCTTTTATTGCGTCCGCATATAACAACGGTCTGAAAATCCATGGGGACTTTGTCCAGATCCTGCAGGATATCCGGGATGTTGCCGAACCCGACGCTGCTGGAAATCAGCAGCATGGTCAATTTATCCCTGATTTTCAGCCTGGCCCGGGCTTCTGATACCGGTACGTCCACGGAGAATTCCTCCTTGACCGGGATGCCGAAAGGCAGCAGCTTATCGGTATCCATCCCCTTTCTCCGTGCTTCATGGGTCATCAGTTCGTTGGCCACAACGTAATGATCCAGCGCCGTATCTTCCCAGAAAGGATGCAGGGTGAAGTCAGTCACAATGCCAATTACCGGGATCCGGGCATCCAGGATGCCCTCCCTCCTCATTATCGTCATTATAATGGCGGTAAAAATATGAGTGCAGATGATGACATCAGGCTTTTGCCCGTCAATATATTTCTGCATTTTGCTCTTCGACGCTTCGGCAATAGTATAGGGCAGGAAGGTTTTGCGTGTTTTTTCATT
>JAAZKL010000132.1 GCA_012799845.1 Clostridiaceae bacterium | reverse complement strand
GATGAGCTGATAAGGCGAACCTAATGAGGCTGATGGAGCTGATGGGGCTGATGGAACTGATGGGGCTGATGGAACTGATGGGACAAATTCCTCGTTTGGACACTGTTCCTGAAAGGATTTTTTCTGTGAACGGAAAAATTCTATTGAACAAGATGTTATAATAAACATATCGAAGATCATGCAGAGGTATCACGAGGTATGAAGCAAATAGTATACAACATCCGGTACTGCACGGGGTGCGCGGCCTGCAGCCAGGTTTGTCCCGCAGGCGCCGTGAAGATGGAAGCGGATGACGAGGGATTCCTGTTCCCCGGGATAGATGAAAACCTGTGTAATGACTGCGGAGTATGCAGAAGGACCTGCCCGGTAAACGCCGCTTTTGAGAATACGCGCGGCATCGTCACGGACGAAGACGGCTCGTCGGTGTTCATTGCGGGCAAAGTTGGAGAACAGGTGCCCGGGTGCGGCAAAGGTGGAGAACAGGTGCCCGGGTGCGATAAATTCGATACAGCGGCAACCGATAGCGGAGCAGGCGATCCGGTGCCTGCCTTAAGAGGTAAAAGAGCGTTTGCCTGCTTTTCGAAAGATGACGCGACCAGAGAAAAGAGCTCATCCGGCGGCATTTTTTCCGAGCTTGCCGCAAAGACGCTGGAAGACGGCGGGGTCGTGTTTGGCGCGGCTTTTGACGGTGAGTTCAATGTAAAGCATAAATGTGTAGAAAACATACGCGATTTGGATGACCTGCGCCGGTCAAAATATGTGCAGAGCGAGATCGGCAGCACGTTCAGAGAGGCTGAGAAGTTCCTGAAAGAAGGAAGGAAAGTCCTGTTTTGCGGGACGCCGTGCCAGATCGCAGGCCTGAAGGCATTCCTGGGCAAGGGAAACAGAAGCCTGAAGATTTTACCGGAGATGGAACATCAAAATCTGAAGGGAGTCCCGGGGAGTGAAAACACAGTTCAGAAAGCATTTCCGGAGCACGAGATATCTGCCGCTGTTTTCAAAAAGGAATATTCAAATCTGACCACGTGCGATCTCGCATGTTTTGGTGTGCCGTCCCCTAAGGTCTGGAGGATGTTTCTCGATTACCTGCGTGACAGGTATAAGAGCGGCATATCGTCGATATCCTTCCGTGATAAATTGCAGGGCTGGAGGGAGTCCAGCATGAACATCGGATTTAAAAACGGCGGCAGGTATCTCGTAAAGCTCAGTAACGAACTCTACGCCATGGGATATTTCAAAAACCTGTTCACCAGGAAGTCCTGCTTCGACTGCAGGTTCAAGATCCACAATTCCCGTGCCGACCTGACCCTGGCTGATTTCTGGGGTATTGAAAAACTGAAAGACCAGGTAAGACCGGAAACCACAGAAGAACCGGAAACCACAGAAGAACCGGGAACCACAGCAGAACCGGAAACCACAGCAGAACCGGGAAACATAGCAGAACCGGGAAACATAGCAGAACCGGAAAGACCGGGAAACACTGCGGAACAAGAAAACTCCGAAAAACGGGAAAACACGGAAGAACAAAAAAGTCCGGAAGAACCGGTAAACACAGTAAAACCGGATAACTCGGCAGTACTGGGAAATATAGCAAAACCGGATAAACCAGACAACCCGAATCACTCGGTACAAACTGAAAACCTGGCAGTCAGGGACGATAACAGGGGAATATCGCTTGTGATCACCCACACAAAAGCTGGCGAAGACGCGCTGACAGCCATCAAAGACCGTGTAGAGGCCGTCGAATACCAGCCCGATGACGCTGTCAGGTATAATCCCAGGCTCGTTTCATCTTTGCCGGAGCCTGCGGGAAGAGCCGGATTTTTCGCAGATCTGAAAAACGGGTACAGCTTTGACAGGCTGAGAAGGAAATACATGGACAACGAGAGTTTCAAATATAAGCTCAAATGCATCATTAAAAAAATGCTGGGCAAAGGCTGAGGAATCAGTTTGGCGTAATTAGCCGGCTATGGCTGAGATAAGTAATTTAAGTAATCAGCCGGCAAGGGCTGAGGTCATAAACTGGCTGGGCTGAGGTATCAACTACAAAGGCTGAGGTAATCAACATGCGGACCAAACTGTCCATTTACAACTCAATAAGCGCTGTGGCGCTGCAGATGGTGAACATCATAGTAAACCTGATCCTGCCGAGAGTCATGATAATGGTGTACGGCTCCAACGTGAACGGCCTTGTGACATCCATAAGGCAGTTCATTTCTTATTTCAACCTTGTGGAAGCCGGGCTGGCCGGGGCCGCGGTCTATGCGCTGTACAAGCCTCTGGCCGAAAAGCGCAGCGATGACATAAATGGGATATTGTCCGCATCGAACCGTTTTTACAACATATCCGGCTTCATTTTTTCCGCACTAGTGCTGGTAACCGCGTTCATCTACCCAATGCTCACTTCCGGCCAGGGCATCGATCCGTTCACCATTGCGGCCCTCGTAGTAATTATCGGCGCGTCAGGCGCGCTGGAGTTCTTTGCGGTGGGCAAATACAAGGTGCTGTATACGGCTGACCAGAAGAGCTATATTATCTCGCTGATCAATGCGGCGGCAGTGGCGATGAACGCTGTTATCATCCTGATCCTGGCCGGCCTGCGGATGAACATAGTGATCGTCCAGTTGGTTGCGCTGATAAGTTTCTTTGTCCGTTCGGCGCTTTACATCATTTACGGGAAGCTGAAATACAAAAACATCGATTTCAGTGCGCCGCCCAAAAACGAGGCGCTGGACAAAAGATGGGACGCTCTGGTGCTCCAGATACTTGGTGCCGCGTCGACTGCCACGCCTGTCGTCGTCACATCCCTATTTGTCAGCCTCAGCGAGGCCAGCGTGTTCGTCACCTACAACATGGTGTTCACAAGCGTGCTGGCGCTGCTGACCACGTTCAGCAATGGACTGAGCGCCATATTCGGGGACATGCTGGTCAGGAACGAACTGACGACCCTGCAGAAGGCGTACCAGCAATACGAGTACCTGTATTATGCGCTGGTGGCGTGGGGTTACTCCGTCGCTGCGGTGATGATAATGCCGTTCATGAAGATATATACAGCTGGATTTACCGACGCCGAATACATAAGGCCGACGGTAGCGGCGATGTTCGTGGCAGCCGGGATAATAACGAACATAAAGAACCCGCAGGGCATGCTCGTGATTTCGGCGGGACTGTACAGGGAGACCAGGCTGCAGTCGCTGATACAGGCGCTCATAATCGTCGTTGCTTCGATCGTGCTGGCACCATATTTCGGCATCGCAGGCGTGCTGGCCGGCGCCATACTTTCGAACCTGTACCGCGACATAGACCTGTTTTTCTACATACCCAGGACTGTGACGAAGCTGAGCCCGGTCATGACGATAAGAAGGGTGCTCAGGCTCTGTGTTCTGTTTTTTGTTGCAGTGCTCCCGGCGATATATTTTGTCGATATAAATATTAGGAGCTATGTTCATTGGGCATTATACGCTGTGGCTATCGGGATATGGGCACTGCTGGTCATCGGCGCTGGAAACATACTCATGGAGAGGAAAACAGCAGCCGCGGTTTATGAAAGGATAAGATGGATGGCCATGAGCCGTCAGAAGGATAACAAGTCGGGTGTATAGTAAGACGGCGGGTAACCAGACGGGTATATAACCAGGCGGCGGATAATCAGGTGGCCGATAACCGGGTAGATGGGCGACAGGTCCTGAAAAATAATCGGGCGAAACTTGTGAACCGGTCGAAGGATGAAGTTCCGATACCGGCTGACGGAGGGATAAAAGGCATGAAGGCAGGTATATTGACATTTCACT
>JAAZKL010000131.1 GCA_012799845.1 Clostridiaceae bacterium | reverse complement strand
TTTATCCGCGCCTGCTGCTGTGCACGCTTCAGCCCAGACGATGTCTTCCCGGTCCATTGGATTTCCGAACAGGATCATTATAAACGGAGTGATTTACAACTTCACGAGGCAGCCGGTAATTATCAACGGTACTACCTTCGTTCCCGTAAGGGGTGTGGCTGAGGCGCTGGGATGCGAGGTTTGGTGGAACGGCGCGTCGAAAACGGTGGGGATCACCAAGGGTGACACAAGAATCACTTTCGTGATCGGCGCCGATCATGCCTTAGTCAACGGAAAACAGCTGAAAATGCAACCATCCTACGTGGACAGGGGCACGACCATGGTACCCCTGAGATTCATCAGCGAATGCCTTGGCATGGATGTCAGATGGGATCAATCGACAAGGACTGCATATATTTCATCTCAAACTGCTGAGTATACTGTAAAGAGCGGAGACACATTATGGCTGATCGCCAACCGCCTGAACACCTCGGTCGCCGAACTGAAAAAGCTGAACGATCTGAGTTCGGACCTGATCTATCCCGGTCAAAAGCTGTATTACAGGCCTGATGATGCAAATCCGCCGTCCGTGCATTCCGCAGCTGCTGTTGATACGGTATCCCATATACCATACACGGTAATGCAGGGAGACAGCCTGTGGGATATCAGCATCAGATTCGGAATACCGATGCATGAACTGCTGAAGGTGAATGGAATGACGACAAACACCCAACTGTCGGTCGGGCAGAAGATAATGGTACCTGTCCATAGGGTACCGGTGAAGGATACGCCGGGCTCGGAATACGGGGAATACCTTGACTGGTGGACGGAAGCCCAGTATGTGTTTCCTGTCAACAAGGTCGCCACAGTCACTGATTTACAGACAGGGAAGAAATTCAGAATAAAGCGGACGATAGGCGCAAATCATGCCGACTGCGAGCCGCTGACCGCGAAGGATGCAGCGATAATCAAGGAAGTATGGGGAGGCATCTGCTCCTGGAAGGAACGGGCCGTGATAATCGAAGTCGACGGAAGGAAGCTGGCCGCGTCGATGTCTTCAATGCCGCACGGCATCGAATACATTGCTGACAACAATTTCAACGGCCATTTTGATGTCCATTTCAGAAACAGCACCCGCCATGTTGACGGCAAAATCACAGCCGCACACCAGGAGCAGATCAGAAGGGCGGCAGGAGTATAGTCCGGAACAGTCGTCAATAGTGCGAAAATAGTCCGCTGGTCCTATATTGTAGGACGCATCATCTATTTATTGTAAGATGTTAATAATGCTATGATATAAGGGGACGCGCAAACCGGCCGGAGGAGCCATGCGGTGCGGACTGCAGAAGCAGGAAATCCTGAGACAGGGAGAAGAGTTATGGCCAACAGGATCATTATCAGCGGCAATCAGGGCAGAAACGGAAGCAGGTTCGGTCATGGAGAAAAATCCAGCGGCTTCGGCGGCGATCGACCGGGACAAGCCTTCCATGTTGCTGCGCCCGAAAGAACCGGCTCAGCAGACAGCGACAGGCAGGATACGGCAGCCTCGCCGCTTGATGAAAACGTCTGGGGAAATGACAGGGCTATACTCGACAAGCTCGACAAGGAAGTCCTGGCTGACAGGAGGCTGTTTGTAAGAGTAAGGCATGTGCAGAGGATCATCTGCAATACCGAGTATGAAGATATCGACAAGGAGCCTGTCTACTTAAGGAGTCCGCTGGAGTTTATGACAGCTGACATTTCTGTGGCCGGCATCGGCATAGTATGCGACCGTGAGTTAGAACCAGGCAAAATACTCGGCATCCGGATAACACTCGACCGGATGCCGTACGATATCAAATGCAAGGTTATATACTGTATACCTTTGGACGGGAAATACAGGGCCGGTCTGAAAATAGCCGTAATGGACAAGCGTTTCATGAGGCATCTCAAAATCTATGTGGCCCGCATAACCCTGACCGGCGAATATGCTTCCGGGGAGTAGATGATACTCCTTACGCCGATTTAAGTTTCATGTTTCCGCCTTCCGTCTGCATCGGCATTATGCCTGCGGCTTCTGCCGGCACATGTTCAGTTGCTTTTTGCTCTTTGCCATAGTAAGCGTCCAGGTACATCTGCTTTATTTCGCTTATCAAAGGATATCTCGGATTGGTGCCGGTGCACTGGTCGTCGAAAGCCTGTTCCGCCATCTCGTCGAGGCTCTCCAGGAAATCCTTCTCGGCAATGCTGTAATCCCTGATGGTCTTTTTGATGCCCACTTTTTCCTTCAGTTCCCCGATAGCCCTGATCAGGCTCTCCAGTTTCTCTTTATCAGTTGTACCCTTCAGACCGAGGAAATCAGCTATTTCAGCGTACCTTTCCAGTGTGCGCGGGTGGTCGTACTGCGGGAACGTGCCCATCTTCGCGGGAGCCTCGGCAGCATTGAAGCGGATCACTTCAGTTATCAGCAGCGCGTTGGCGATGCCGTGGGGCAGGTTGTGATATGCTCCGAGCTTGTGGGCCATGGAATGGCAGACGCCGAGGAATGCATTCGCGAATGCCATGCCTGCGATGGTGGATGCGTCAGCCATCTTCTCCCTTGCCTTCGGGTCGGTGGCACCATTGTTGTATGCCCGCGGCAGGTAATCGAATATCATCCTGATCGCTTTCAGAGCAAGGCCGTCGGTGTAGTCGGTCGCCATCATCGATACGTACGCTTCGACCGCGTGGGTGAGCGCGTCGATGCCTGAAGCGCTGGTGAGGCCTTTGGGCTGGTCCATCATCAGGTCAGCGTCCACGATAGCCATATCAGGCAACAGTTCGTAATCTGCCAGCGGATACTTGACTCCGGTGGCTTCATCCGTGATAACTGCAAACGGTGTGACTTCGCTGCCGGTACCGGATGTTGTCGGTATTGCTATAAAGCATGCCTTTTCGCCCATTTTGGGGAATGTGTACACGCGTTTCCTGATGTCCATGAACCGCATCGCCATATCCATAAAGTTGGCTTCAGGATGTTCATAGAGTACCCACATTATTTTGGCGGCATCCATTGCCGAACCGCCTCCGAGAGCGATGATGCAGTCAGGGCCGAACTCCTTCATTGCTGCTGCGCCTTCCTTTGCGCATTCAAGTGTCGGATCCGGGGTCACATTGTAAAATGTCGTATGGACCAGACCCATCTCATCGAGCCTTTCCGTGACATGCTTAGTGAAACCGCCGCTGTACAGGAATTTGTCCGTAACGATGAAAACCTTTTTCCTGCCGAGAACATTTTTCAGCTCATCGAGAGCGACCGGCAGAGATCCTCTCTTCATGTAGACTTTTTCAGGTGTCCGGAACCAGAGCATGTTCTCCCTTCTTTCCGCCACCGTCTTTATGTTAAGCAGGTGCTTAACGCCTACATTGTCTGAAACAGAATTGCCGCCCCATGAGCCGCAGCCAAGCGTAAGCGACGGAGCCAGTTTGAAATTATAGAGGTCGCCGATGCCGCCATGGGATGCGGGAGTATTCACAAGTATGCGGCAGGTTTTCATCCTTGCTGCGAACTCGTCGAGCCTATCCTTTGCACGGATGGTGTCAAGGTATACCGAAGCCGTGTGGCCGAATCCTCCGTCGGCGATAAGCCTTTCCGCCTTGTCCAGGGCTTCTCCGAAATCCTTTGCCCTGTACATTGCCAGGACAGGAGAGAGCTTCTCGTATGCGAACGCCTCGGAAAGGTCGACTTTTTCAACTTCACCGATCAGCACCCTGGTACCTTCAGGTACGTTTATTCCCGCAAGCGAAGCTATTTCGGACGCTGCCCGGCCGACGATTTTTGCGTTCAGCTTGCCGTTCACGAGGATCGTCCCGCGAACCTTCTGTGTTTCCTCCTCATTCAGGAACCAGCATCCCCGCTTCGCAAATTCAGCTTTTACCTTGTCATACACATCTTCGGGTACTATCACGGACTGCTCGGATGCGCAGATCATCCCGTTGTCGAATGTCTTTGAATGGATTATGGAGTTGACCGCCAGCAGTATGTCCGCCGAACTGTCGATAATGGCGGGAGTATTGCCTGGTCCGACGCCGATGGCTGGTTTGCCGGACGAATACGCTGCTTTCACCATCCCTGGTCCGCCGGTGGCGAGTATCAGGTCTGCCTGCTTCATGACGTGGTTTGTCATTTCCAGCGAGGGGACATCGATCCATGCTATGATCCCTTCAGGCGCTCCGGCTTTGACCGCGGCTTCCAATACGATCTTCGACGCCTCCACCGTGCACTTTTTAGCTCGGGGGTGCGGGCTTATCACGATGCCGTTCCTCGTCTTAAGTGCGAGCAGCGTTTTATATATCGCTGTCGAGGTCGGGTTCGTGGTCGGTATGACAGCCGCCAGGATGCCAACAGGCTCGGCGATCTTTTTGATTCCGTATGCCCTGTCTTCCTTAATGACTCCGCATGTCTTCACATTTTTATAGGAATTGTATATATATTCTGACGCATAATGGTTTTTGATCACCTTATCTTCCACGACGCCCATGCCTGTCTCTTCAACAGCCATTTTTGCCAGGCGGATTCGCTCCCTGTTGGCGGCCATGGCTGCTTCGAAGAAGATCCTGTCGACCTGTTCCTGTGTATAACCTGCGTATATCCTCTGAGTTTCTCTTACGCGGGCGAGTGCTGTGTCCAGCTTTTCCACGCTGTCGATGATTTCGTAATTCATTCTCTTCTTCATATTAAAACCCCCCTTTTTAAACTTGTTGTCTGCGCTTGCTCAGCTAATAAAATTTATTGTCACTATCAACATTGACAAATATTTAACTATCTTTGATAAAATATTAACACGCTTTATTGAGATTGTCAATAATTTAACGAAAAATTTTCCTAAGTTTTTGCTATGAGCTTTAATGCTTGACAAACGTATCTGGAAAACCTATTGTATAAACTGGGAACGATTGCATAACTTTATCATCAGCAGGATACACCGCACAGGATCGGCAGATATGCAGCAGGCTGTGGTATCAGCGGGCCTGCAGCAGACGGCGGGAACAGAGGACATACAGTGGACATACAGCAGGATCGGAGGACTGGAAATGGGTTTTGAGGGATTTTCAAAAGAAGCGCTTAAGTTTCTTTTTGAAAATAGAATGAACAACAGCAAAGAATGGTATGAGGAGCACAAGCCGGAGTACAGGAAATATGTGTATGAGCCTTTTGCCGAACTGGTAAAGGAACTGGAGCCTGCCATAAAGGAAATCGATGAAAGTATCATAACCGTCCCTTCAAAAATCATATCGAGGGTAAGGAGAGACACAAGGTTTACGAAGGACAAGAGCCTTTACAGGGACAATGCCTGGATCGTCTTCCTGCGTGACAAGACCCGGATGTCAGCAACGCCATGCTTCTGGTTCGAGCTGGGTCAGAACGGCATCAGCTACGGAGTTGGATATTACAGCGCCCAAAGTGCGTCCATGGCAAGGATGAGAGAGATGATACTTGGCCGGCATCCGTCATTCATGGCTGCTCTCAAGGCGTATGAAAGCCAGAACGAGTTCGTGATAGGCGGGGAATCATATAAAAAGTGCAAATACCCGGATCAGCCTGAGAACATTAAGCAGTGGCTCATCAGGAAGAACATTTACTTTGAAAATGTGCACAGGGATTACAGGCCGGCATTCTCCCGGGAGTTGCCGGAAGTACTCATAAACGGTTTCAGAAAGCTGAAGCCGATGTATGATTTTATGTTGCTGGTTGAAAGCAGCGCCTGATACCATGGTTACATATCGTGGATCCGTCACCCCTCAGGCCCGTAAAATCATCCTTTTTTAGCGGGATTCACCCCTGAGGGGCGATTTTATCAGATGATGCTTTACAATAGAATATTTTATGAAGCATATCAATGCAAATTCATAATGGGGGGTTCACTATGCTAAAGAGAGTATTGGCAGTAGTACTGGCAATATGCATGATGTCGGCATTCCTGACAGCATGCGGTATCAAGAGGAAGGACGACGGAGCGGAGAAAGACGTTGCTGCTGTAGGGAAAGAAGAGGAAAAATCCACTTCGGAGACAAGGAAAGAGCAGAAGGATGATCCCGCGACAGAGGAAGATTCCGTTTCAAAGGAAGATCTCGACAAAGCGCTCGATTCCCTTGATGAAGCAGGTCTGGACATGGATGACGGTTTGAGAGACTTACTGGAAAGTATCGATGAAGAAGATATTGAGGCTGCTATGCAGGCGAAAGCAAATCTCGGCGATATAAAGATAACAGCCGACATACCCGAGGGATGGACGGTTGAAGACAGTGATAACGGGAGCCTCAGTGCCATAAAGGATATGTATACTTTTAACGTGGATTGCATGGCGAAACAGTCTTATATGAGTGATGATATCATGGAATATGCCCAGGAGTGTCTGAATGCAGTGAAGGGATTCTTCGACACTGCAGTGATCTCTGAGCTGACAAGCGTTGATATTGACGGAACAAAAGGCGGACGCTACCATATCGATCTGGAGATCTTCGGTATGACACAGAGGCAAATGTATATATATTACTACAAGGACGACATGGTAATGATGGTACAGGGCTGCTATATGATGGGCATGGGCGGAGACGATGCTGCAGACGAAGCCGAGATAGTAAAGATGATGGAATCAGTCAAGGTAGAAAGAAAGTAAAGGCATGCAGCAGAGAAAGATATCGACAAGGCAACAGACATTCTACGTTGGCATAAAAAGAGGCAGATCTATTACTATTATTTCAAGAATGGCCTGATAATCATGGTGCAGGGCGCTTATATGATGCAGGGGATGAAGTTGCCTCCGCCGAGAAGCAAAATG
>JAAZKL010000130.1 GCA_012799845.1 Clostridiaceae bacterium | reverse complement strand
ATGCTGAACAGGTGGTGGAAATACGCACTCCTTTACCTTCCGGCAGCAGTCTGCCTTACGGTATTTACATATCTCCCCGAATATTTTCCGTGGCTCAATCCGAAGCAGTTCAACCTGGTGCAGACACCCATGGGGTGGGTCAATGTCTCGATCAAAAACCCATGGGACTGGTTCTTTATTTTATATTACCTGGGCTACACTTCAGTCGGTATATACCTTGTCTGGAAATGGGGAAGGTCAGAAAACAGCAGGAATGTCAGGAAGCAGGCGAATATCATCATCAGGGTATTCCTGGTTACCCTGGTGCTGGGAGCGTTTACCGAGAGCATTGTTAACAATGTGTTTTCCATCAGGATACCCCAGTTGGCCCCGGTGGTCATGATGCTGCCGGTTGCGGCCGTGAGCTATGCCATGCAGAAATACGGCTTTCTTGATACGAGAAAAAATGTGGCTGATTCGCTGCTGTTCGGTTATCAAATAAGGATGAAGATCATCCATTACCTTGCGACTTACCTTTTCATCGCCAGTATACTGAATGTCGTTGTCATGTATTTTATCTACAAGGCCATGGAGCTTGTGCCGATCCTCATTTTCAGCGGTTCGCTGGTAACGGCGGGCATCATTTTCGAGGTGATCGAAAGGATCAAAAGAAGCAACAGGTACAAGGACTTCATATATGCGGCTGTGTTCTTCGTGCTGATACCCGTGCTGACGCTGAATTTCATCGAATACGCCGCTGTCACCGTCTGGGCACACACGTTCATTTTCCTCATCATTTCCATAGCGATGATAAGCAGGATCATACAGGTCTTCGTAGCGGCTTCGATCATTCTGACACACCTGGTGGTCTTCCTCCTGAAGCCCGGGATGACGATCCAGCTCGATTCCTCGGACCATGTGGGCAGGATAGCCCTGAGTGCGCTTGCGATATGGATCGCATTGTTCATCATGAACGTGTTCAGGACAAAGCTGCTTGAAAATGCATACCAGATCAGTTTCCAGGAGCTGGTGGCGGATATATCGACGCACTATATCAGCGTCGGCGAGAAGAACTTTGACGAGGCAATGAATGATACGCTGCACATGATAAGCGAATTCACGATGACGGACGGCGCATTTATCTACCTGCTCAACGATGAGAAAGATAAAATATCCTGTGCATATGCATGGATGGACGGGCAGGACGCGGAATGCGCTGTTACCCGGGAAATCGGTCTTAACGATTGCCCGTACCTGAAAAGCATGTTTTCATCGTCCAACAGCCTGGAGGTTTTTGATGTGGATGACCTGCCGCCGAATGAATATAACGATATAGTCCAGATAATGGACAAGCAGGTCAAATCGCTGCTCGTGCTGCCTATCGAGAACAATGACAATATCTATGGCTATCTGACGCTGCAGTCGGTCACGAAAAAAAAGGCGTGGGGGGCTGTTGACAAAAACAACCTGATGATCATTACGAACATAATAGCCGTAACGATCGAGAGGATAAGGCAGGAGAGGCAGATACACTTCATGGCGTATTATGACACGCTGACCAGGCTTCCCAACCGGACACTGTTCAGGGACCGGCTGAACCAGGCATTACTGCTGGCGGAGCGCACATGCGAACTTATCGCTGTCATATTCATGGACCTGGACTCGTTCAAAAACGTAAATGACACGCTGGGGCACGAAGGCGGAGACGAACTCATAATCGAAGTCGCGAGGAAGTTGTCGGAGGCATTGCGCAAATCCGATACTGTGTCGCGCTTTGGCGGGGACGAGTTCCTTATAATGGTCAAGAATATGGCGAACATTGATGATGTATACAAAGTAGCCGACAAGATGATCAGCATTTTCAGGACTCCTTTCGACGTGCGCGGTCAGGAGATATATGAATCCGCCAGTATCGGCATTGCAGTATACCCCTTTGACGGAAGGGACGCGGATACGCTGATAAGGAATGCGGACATTGCCATGTACCAGGCCAAAACAAGGGGGAAAGGCCAGTATTGCCTGTGTACCGAGGATATGAAGGAGGAGGTCGTGCTGAAGCATGAACTCTCCAACAAGTTATACAGGGCAATAGACAACAATGAACTGAGCCTGCATTACCAGCCGATGGTTTCGGCCAGGACCGGCGAGATCCTGTGCATGGAGGCCCTGGTGCGGTGGAACCAGCCTGATTACGGGCTTGTCGATCCGGGAGTCTTCATACCGCTGGCTGAGCAGAACGGGTTGATCGTCAGGATCGGCGAGTGGGTCCTGAGGACAGCCTGCAGACAGGCAAAAGCATGGCTCGACATGGGATTGCCCGAAATGCACATTTCTGTTAATGTTTCCGTGCTCCAGCTGCGCAGCCTTAATTTCGTCGCTGCTGTGGAGAGGATACTCATGGAGACGGGCCTGAAGGCGGAGTACCTTGACCTGGAGATCACGGAGAGCGCTGCGGTGAAGGAATCTGACAATATAATCGGTGTACTGGCGGAATTGAGGGACCTGGGCATAGAAATTTCGATAGATGACTTTGGCACGGAATACTCGTCGCTGAGCCGGCTCAACCACATGCCCGTGAACCGGATCAAGATCGACAGGAGCTTCATCAACAACCTGTTCAGGAGCGAAAAGGACCAGACGTTGGTCAACGGCATGATACACCTTTCGCAGACACTTGGGATCAAGGTGGTTGCGGAGGGCGTCGAGCATAAGGACCAGTTTGATTTCCTGAAGCATATCGGCTGCGACGAGGTCCAGGGCTTCTATATAAGCCGCCCGATACGCGCCGAGGAGGTACAGGAACTGATAATCCGCTCGGGCAGGCCTGAAGGCGAGTAAGCGGGCTTAATGCGCCGCAGTATGATGCGAATATTGTACAATGTAAATAAACTTTAGCGGAATAAAGCTTCTGTTTACGCGCGCTGCACAGTATCTGCCCTGTCACTGGAACTTTAGCTTATCGCGGTTGCTTGACACTGCAGCCTGCAGCAATTATAATTTCACTTGTACGTTTGCGGATGTGGCGGAATTGGCAGACGCGCCAGATTTAGGATCTGGTGGTGCTCCCGTGCAGGTTCAAGTCCTGTCATCCGCACCAAAAAATGCCATCTGTTGATAAAGGGTTTATCAGCAGATGGCTATCTTTTTACTTTTAGGTGATGTTATAAAAGAACCTATCGTATAGAAACCAATTGTAAATCTGTTTATAAGCTCACTTTTTTACCGTGGCACAGGCCGAACCATGCCGCGCCGTGTATTTTATGCATAGTTCAGGCAGTACTTTATGGCTGACATTACTTACCTGCTCAGATCGATGCCCAACTCATAGATTTTATTATTCCTGTACACGGACAGGAACTTATAGGTCTTTCCGTCCTCTACTCTTTGCTTGATGGGAGTCGCCATGTAATCAGCCCCGTCAAGCAACTGCCTGAGGTCCGGGTCGATCTCGAAGAGGTTGATGCCTCTACCTATTTCCTCATTGCAGAAGTGTACATAGCCTCTCTCATCTGCAACATATGCCGATGTGATATTCAGCTTCCGGCATACCTCGATGAGATTCTCGTTGCTGTATCCCTTCGCATCCAGGTACTCTATCATCGATTCGATATCGATGAGCATTTTTATCTCCATTGATTTGTCCCTTAAGTTATAGGCCATCTCTCCCAGGTTGTCGCCAAGCCTGATGATCGAATCGATATATTCTGTCTGCTGCTGCATGTTGGCGGATGACTGGTTCGTATATGCCGAAGTTTCCTGGTTCGTAGAGTATAAATTGTCCATCAGATCCTTTATGTTCGTTGCCCGATCCAGGATCGCGTCCCCGGAATCATTCAGCTTAACTATACAGTCCTGTGTCGATGACAAGGACTCATGGATTTTATCCAGGATATCATCCATATCCTTTACGCCTCTGCTCTCTTCCTCCAGGGCAGAATTCACTTTTTCCAGCCCGTTGATGGAATTGACGACGCTGTTGGTCAGCCCGGAAGTGCATTTCTGAATCTCTTCGGCATAATTGTTCGTTTCCCCGGACAGGTTCCTTATTTCATCGGCTATCACGGCGAATCCTTTGCCTGCTTCTCCGCTTCTGACCGCCTCTATGGCTGCGTTCAGGGTAAGCATGCTTGTCTGGGATGCTATCGACTTGATCGTATCACCGGCGGCAACGATTTTATCCGTATCGATGCTGGCCTGGTTGATCATTTTGTTTATCTCTGCAACGGCCTGCGTGGTCGCTTCGTTTTGTTTCCTCAGTTCACTCATCAGTTCGAGCCCCTGGTTCTTGTTGCCGATAATCTCTTCCACATTCCCGGTGACGTGTTTCACCTGGTCGCGGTTGTCTTCAAGGGCTTTTTCCAACTCGGCTATGTGCAGCGTTATCTTTTCGGTGTCGGATAATATGCTCAATGAGCCTTTTGCTATATCCTCTATAGCTGCTGCGATTTCTTCCATTGACTTTTTGAACTCATAGCTGCCTTTTCTGAGAACTTCTGTTTCCACCTCCAGCTGGGTCACCTTGGCATAGATGCTGTCGGCGAGCTCACTGGCATGACTGAAACTGCCGGCCATCCTGTCCGCGTTGGCCTTTATGGACACGGCCATTTTCCCGTATATATGAAGGGAAGCCGTTGCCGCCAGGGCGAAACCTGCAAGCGTCAGCACGTTTATCAGTATATCCTGCAGCGTAAGGCCGCCCTGCTGCACCATTGCGGTATATATCGTCTGTGTAAGCACTGTTAAGAGCAGTATCGAACCTGTCAGCCATTTATTGAAATACATCAATGACATTATTATCAATGCGAGAAACACGATGAAATTGCTCAACGATATCTGTGTTGTGATCATGAGGTACAGATGGGTCAGATAAATCCCTGCCGGGCCGATGTATCTGATCAGGTCCGACAGCGAGTTTGCCCTGTATATGAGCAGCGTAGATACACAGTTGAGCATCCCGGCTATTATGGTTACAAGCAATGGAACGAGTGTGGTTTTGACGTTTATATATGCGATGATACAATTGATGATGAAGATGAGATGCATGATGTGTACCCAAAAGACGGCATGCCGGTTCGCCTTTTTTGCCAGTTCCACATTATCACCTCAGTTTATGTTCACTAATAATATTATACATAATTTAGAACAATAAGTACAGAAGGGCCGCAAGAAGGGCTGATCGATAAAAGGCGGCAGGATATCGGATGATATATCGGCGATAAAGGTAAATAATCCCGTTTTTTCGTCATATTTTCCTGCTGATTTTAGTAGTTTGCTCTGTCATAACTTCTTTTTTTCTGGTAGAATAAATGAATAGACAGGGGGTCGTAAGTTGTCGAGGAGTAAATCTAAAAAGCGGGAGAGAGAAATAAGGAACAGGAAGCACGAATTGTACATGGCAATGCCGCTGTGCCTCATCGTTGCCGTCGTACCGCTGATCATATATGTAAGGAAGGTCGTTGTCAGTGATCCGGGCAACCTGTACTGGGATGGCAGAAGTATGCGCTTCGACCTGTTTGCATATTACAAGATGGCCTATCTCCTGATTTTTGCAGCCGCAGGATTGGTCCTGTAT
>JAAZKL010000014.1 GCA_012799845.1 Clostridiaceae bacterium | reverse complement strand
TGTCGTGAGCAGCTTCCGGTTCAGCTTCCTGACGACATACTTGTCATTATTGACACCATTCAGCAGCACCATCTGGTTTCCAAGAGGTATCCCGGCATCCGCAAGCATCTCGCATGCCGTTTTTGCTTCGGGCGTTATCTCTATCGGGTGGTTGAAATGTGTATTTACAAATACGGGATGATATTTCTTCAAAATATCAGTAAGGTTTTTTGTTATCCTCTGGGGCAGGGTCACGGGTGTCCTTGTGCCAAACCGGATTATCTCCACATGGGGTATCGCTCTGAGTTCCTTCAGCATCCATTCGATCAGCTCATCAGACGCCATAAAAGCATCTCCGCCTGTTATCAGCACATCACGGATCTCGCCGTTTTCACGCACATAATCTATCGCCGCCTGGATCTTTGTCCTGGGAACGACTCTGTCGGTTTCTCCGATAAGCCTGCGTCTTTGGCAAAACCTGCAGAACATCCCGCAAACATTGGTTATTTTTATTATCAACCGGTCCGGATACCTTCTTGTGATTATCTCGTGGATGGCAGTTCCCTTCTCATTCATGGGGTCCAGTTCACCCAGATCATTAAGCTCGTCTGCCGACGGAACTGCCTGCTTTTTGATCGCGCAGTCGGGATTTCCGGGTTCTATCAGCGACAAATAATAGGGCGATACCGCGAACCGGTACCTGGCTGCCACCTCGTTGATATGTTCCAGGTCTTTTTCAGACAGATCGATTATCTTTGAAATGCTCTCCGGAGACGCAAAGCGGTTTTTGATCTGCCAGCAGTAATCCCTGTAGTCTTTTTCCGAAGCATTCAGATAATCAAGGATCTTCTTTTTCTGGTACTCTATTTTCTCGTAATCCTCAATACCCGTTAAAATGCTGCCCTTGATCACCTCGTAGTCCGCAATTTCATTTTTAAGCATCTCGAATTTCTCTTCAGGCGTTTTCACTTTCCCCATCTCTCTACCTCGCTTTCTCCAGTATAAACATAACGGTCGGTATATAAAATGCACGGCCATTGCCATGCGGCATAATAGCTAAATATAGTAAGTAGTCATATACATAAATCCGCATAGTTGCGAATGCAATAATCAATACACTGTCACAGTCATTCCAATCCAGCTGGTAATAGACTGAATGGCTTGTCGGATGTTCGTTCATGCCTGATGCTTCCAGGGAAGCGGATGAATCAATAGGCGCCTGCGTCCGCCAGGGCCGCAGGAATCTAAGACATAACAGTAGTTTAAGTCTTACGAGGCTATTTTGATTTATAAAGCTTATGCTTTTGCAACATAAAAATTATAGCAGAAAAATTTCTGTTGTTCAAATTTCAGGGCATATTTCCGCTGACGCGCTGCAAATGTCGGACTGCAGGATGGTCGAATATCGAAGTCTTATATGTTATAATGAGTGTATATTCTCATCGGAAATGATGTGAAAATAAATGGCTGTTCCTGCTTATTTTAACGAGTACTTACATGCATTCCGGCTGCTTGTCAGGGTCGAAATGCACAACCTGGCCGGAGCCGACGGGTACAGGATCGATACGTATCATTACGGGACCGACAGGCACCAGTACGGAATGATCATCAGGCCCAAAACCGGGAATGAGAAAAATGCCGTTATATTTTTCTGCCATGGCGGAGGCTGGAGACAGGGGTTCCCGGATCTGTTCAGGTTTGTAGGATATTATTTTGCCGACCTCGGGTATCCCACGATACTTGCAGGTTATCGCAAAGTCCCCCGGCATGTTTTCCCTGCGCAGGCCGAGGACACAGCCAATGCTCTGAAGGCAGGGATGGAGAAACTGAATGAACAGGGATCGTTCCATGAAAAAGTCATCCTTACCGGTCATTCGGCAGGCGCACACCTGGTCACATATCTTGCCTACAGTGACCTTTTGGATAATATGGGATTTGATAAAAAAATTATCAAAGGCGTGATCAGCATGAGCGGTCCCATAAATTTCGCCGAATGCAAAAATGATTTTATCACCAGGGTGATCAACGGCTTCGCTGTGACAGAAGAAAGCAGGAAACAGGCTGACCCTTACCTGTACCTGGACGACGGCACGGAAATACCAATACTGTGCATCCACGGGGAATGCGATCCGTTAGTCGAACCGGCCAACTCAGTATCTTTCGTGAACAGGATAAACGAGATCAGGGACAGACTGGGCGAACTGATCATAATAAGGGACGCCGGACATAATAGTATCGCGGGGCTTTTCTGGAAAGACCTCGATGAACATACAAAAATGGATAACTGGGTACAAAAACTGTTGTCAGATTAAGCAAAGCTGATTTTACTGCAGTTTCAAACGCCAGGAAGAAATGCCTTCAGACAGCGCTATGCTTTCTTTTTTACCGTGTCGATGAAAAACAGGTGATATACGATATCAATATATCCATCTCTTTCTATGCGTTCGTGGATGTACCTCAGCTGCTTTTCGTACCTTTTTGCAGTGAACTGCGGGAATACCCATGGGAAAGCCTTGACGTAAATGCCCAGCGCGCCCACATCATAAAACCTTATAAAGCCTATATCTTCAGCCGAACCCGCGATCTCGAAACTGTTCTGCAGCAGTTCGTTTTCCGCATGCTTCAGGTTCCAGTCCGGGATCTCGAGATCCCTGTCATCAAGCAGCTGTATCAGGTTGGAGATCGAAAGGCTGCCGACCTGCTGCGTAATAAAATGCGCACCGTCTTTCAGGATACGGTGGATCTCCTGCGGACAGTATGCCTCATGCCTGTCGATGACAATATCGAAATAGCTGTCTGCAAAAGGCAGGTTGCTGTTATACGGGGGGCCGTCATCCCCATCGACTTCCACTACCGTTACGCCGAGGGGCACAAGGATTCTTTTCGCTATCTCCACGTTTGGCTTGTATCCTTCCGTCGCATATGTTTCTGCGGGCAGAGGCGCAAACCTGGACAATCTCTCTCCTCCGCCGGTTCCAATGTCAAGCAGCCTTTCAGCAGTGTAAAGGTACGGCCTTATCCTGCTGAAATAGTTCCATTTCATCGGGGTTTCCTGCATCCTGCCCGTTCCTGCTATGTAAGAAAAATCCCACCCTGAAAAGCTGTAGCTGTCGATTTCATCGATCAACTGTTCAAAACAGCCCATAATACTCCCCTCCTGTCACGTTATGATACCTACGGTATAAACATAATTATACAGATCATGGCCGTTTCATCCATTATTTTAACATATCACGGCGGGATCGCGCGATCATGAAACATAAAGGATTTTCATGTTTCCAAGCTTGTGTTCGAGTTCATTGCGCAAAAAGTCTTCTGCCTCTTCCCTGACCTCCGGGCGGTACGAGTATTTCCCCCTCCCCCGTCCTGTCATCAGGCAATGGTCATATACTTTCATCGCACCCGGGAATGCCTCGGCGTTTATCGCATTATGTATATAACTGTACGTCATGAGGATGATCTCTATAAAGCCGGTTTTTTTGACCTTATGGGACAACTCGTCTGTAAGATATTCGATGAGTTCCCCGTACTTCCTTTTCCAGTCCGGCACCAGGATGACCGGGGCTATAAGCATCCCAACGGGATACCCGGCTTCCGCCATATCGTTGAGAGCCCGGACACGTGTTTCGAGCGGAGAGGTACCGATCTCAACTTTCCTGATGATCTCCGCCGGATTCACACTCATGCGGAAAATAGTTTTCCCCCGGTGGTCCAGGTCCAACAGCGGATCGACCATGTCAAACTTCGTGGGGAATGTGAGATAGCCCCTTCCGTTCCTGGCAAAATAATCGATGGTCCAGTTGAGATTCCCCGTTATTGTATTCTCAAGCACCAGGTCGCTGTTGCTCCCGATTTCGAATGTCTGTAGCTCAGATGCTTCTCTGCCCGTCTTCAGCAGTTTGAGCATCATCTCCTCGCGATTGACGAACAGACGTAAATAGGAGCATTTGTTGTAGTTGCACACAAGATAGCAATACAGGCACATAGCACGACATCCGGATGATGTATACGGCCCCAGCCAGTCGGATACTTTATGGTTCTCAACATACTTATGGGTCTTTCGAACGCCTATTATAAGGTGTCTTTTGAGCTTTGGAAACTCCCGGTTCTTTGCCGAGCTGAACTCAGGGATGCGATTGTGCGACTCTATCTCGCTCCACGGCAGAGCCTGGTACTTTTGCCTCAGCATTTTACCAAGCTCATATCTCAGGGAATCCGGCTCATAAAAAACCGCATCAAAGCTCATTTCCATACAGATCTCCACCGTGCTGTGAAATATCCGGCATCAGCTATTATCCGCGCCGCTGTCCGATTATATACCTGCATGGTGGGATAACATGCATCGGCAACATAAACGCATCGATGGTTTGACAAACTTCAGTGACATGTCATCAGCATCAGATCGAAATATTATGAGCACCGGCCATCATGGACCTGCCTTATATCGCCTGTCGGGAAATATCTGCTTCAGAATGTTGATCGATGATCAGTGACTGATTTATTGATATATTTCAGAAAACGAAATCCCATATCGTTATAGAAGTGACGCTCACTCTCCTCTGCCAGTACCCAGTTCTCCATGGCATCAAGGTTCGGGAAATGCCGGTCAGCTTCAAAAGCTTTTTCGAAACGGGTGATATATACTTCGGAACAATACGGCAGAAGCTGTGTATATACCGATTCGCCGCCGATGACAAAAACATCGTCGGTTTCATGCTTATCAAGTTTATCGAAAAGCTCATCAAGTGAGCGGCAGATTATCAGCCTGTCATCATCGTAATCCGCGCTCCTGCTCAGCACTATGTTGATCCTGTCCTTCAGCGGCTGCCTCCCGGGCAGTGACTCGAATGTTTCCCTGCCCATTACGACGACCTTCCCGGCGGTCATTTTCCTGAAAAACTTCATATCTTCCGGAACACGCTGCAGCAGTTGCCCGCCGCAGCCAATTCCCCAGTTCAGGTCCGCAGATAATATAGCTTTCATGTTCCACCCCTTTTTATCACCATGGACATTCCTCAACCACGGAGCCCCGTTCCCTGCAGAGGTGTGTCCCTGTCTTTTTCAGGGACATCCCTCAACTGCGAAGGCTTACTCCCTGCAAAGGAGTGTCCCTGCCTTTTTCAGGGACAT
>JAAZKL010000129.1 GCA_012799845.1 Clostridiaceae bacterium | reverse complement strand
TGACGTCTTTGCCCCAACCCTTCTGGACCGTCTCAAGCGACTGCACGGTAAAGACCAAAGGGACCAGGGAGGCAACAGCAATGATGCCGGTCAGCCCGACTGCGAGAAGTATTTCTATCAATGTGAACCCTTCATGTCTTCTCATCTTATATGCCTAACCATTCTCCCGCCTACTTGGACAAATGACCGATACCTATACAGCAGCATATGGCAGTAATGAATAATGCGTCATGAGGCAGATGTTATGTCTGTTTTGTGAACAGACCTGTATATAGTGAAAACAGATGCCGCAGCCCCTATAACGACAAAGAGCGCAAAGACCAGCACCCCGCCGTTTTTCAGTCCGTACTCCCTTATTGGGTCGGTAATAAGACGAAAAGCGCCGTAACCAAGGATGAAAATGGGCGTAAGCAGCGTATGGACGGAAGGCCTTTTTTTTAAAAATATCTTTTCGACCGCAGCCAGGAGGAGCATCATCCCCAGCATAAAGGCTGATTCGATCAGGGGATACGGATATCGGAAGAGACCGGGCGGGTCGTTCGGATAATTGACAGCGTACCATGGAATTTCGGAATGTACTGTTTCTATGCCTCTACAGCATCCTGCGAAAAAACACCCCAGCCTCCAGATCGCTATTGCCGCTGCCGCAGGGACTATGGCGGCGTCGGCAAAATCGTTCCACCTGATCTTCTCTCTGTATGATTTGTATATGCCTGCCAGGCCGCCGCATAGGATGCCGCCCGAAGAGGAGAGTTCTGCTGGGAAAAAAACCGTGGAGGATGGGTCGCCTGTAATAAACAGAACCGTTTTGCCGAAAAGATCAAAGAAGAGAGCGCCGCCGGCGGCTCCGAAAAATGTCCATAGTATCGCATCAGTGACCCTGTCATGATCAAGGCCATACTTATTCACGCCCCTGTATCGGGTCATGAACATGAAGACCACGATGGACAGAGTCCAAAAAAGATAGCTTGTACGTATAGTGATGAAAGAGTGCTGAAAGAGGATCGGGTGCATCATTCCATCTCCCTGCCTGTCGCCGCTTTAATATATCATTATTTGAGCTATTGAGAAATAAGGGTTTTTAAAGCAGGAGAGACCGAATGGCAGACAAAAAAAACGGCAGGCGCTTGCGCCTGCCGCCCTGGGGTGTGGTTTTGCGGATATTCTTATCTTATCAGCTGCAGAAGTCCCATGGTAAAGATCGGGAAGTATGTGAAAAGCAGGAGACATCCGACCATAGCCACGAACGCCGGTATTATCTCCCTAGAAATACTTTCTATGCTCTCTCCGGATATGGCGGAGGCCACGAACAGGTTGATCCCGTAAGGCGGTGAGATGAATCCGCAAGCCAGGTTGACTGTGATTATCAGTCCGAAATGAATGGGATCGATACCTATCATTTTGACTACGGGCAGAAGTATCGGTGTCAGGATTATAACGGCCGCTATGTTGTCCACGAAACAGCCGATGATAAGAAGGAACACGTTGATGATCATAAGCAGCAGGAACGGGCTGTCAACAAAGGCAGTCAGCCATGCCGCCATCTTCGCGGGGATCTGTGCCATTGCAAGATAACTCGCGAACGCCATCGAGAGCCCGATGAGGAATGATGTTGCCCCGTTGATGAGTCCGGTCGATTTGAGGCAGTCATACAGTGATTTCATATCCAGCTCACGGTATACGAACTTGCCTATGATCACGGAATAGACGACCGCTACGACTGCCGCTTCGGTCGGGGTGAAGATACCGCCGTAAATACCGCCGAGGATGATGATCGGCACAAGCAGCGCCCAGAAGGAGTCTTTGAACGCTTTGGAGACCTCGGAGAACCTCGGACGGTCTGTCATGGTTTTGTAATTGCGCTTCCTTGCAGTTATATAGCAGACCAACATCAGCGCTATGCCTATTATGATCCCGGGGATGATGCCGGCAATGAACATGTCGCCTATCGAACACTGCGCGACTACACAGTAGATCACGAATGGAATGCTCGGAGGTATTATGACTCCGATCG
>JAAZKL010000128.1 GCA_012799845.1 Clostridiaceae bacterium | reverse complement strand
GAGCCACAGCTTTTGCCTGCTCCTGCTGTAGTAATGCGCCATACCAGTCCTTATCGTCTCTTTGAGCGCCTCTTCATTCATATACGCCAGCATCAGCACTTCATCTGTCCTAATATCCTGTGTGATCACAGGGACAAGTCCGTCACGGTTGAATCTCACCATTTCGGGAATAATCATCATTTCACACCCTCACTTCTATGCCTTTCTCTTTCAGCCAGAGCTTCAGTTCCCGTATGTCGACCTCCCTGAAGTGGAACAGCGATGCCGCCAGCGCCGCTTCGGCCTTCCCTTCTGTCAGCGCCTCATAAAAATGCTCCTTCGTGCCTGCACCGCCCGATGCCGTCACAGGTATGCCCGCATTTTCGGCAACCGCCCTGGTCAGTTCGATATCAAATCCGTCCTTTGTGCCGTCGCAGTCCATACTCGTCAGCAGGATCTCACCCGCCCCGAGCTCCGCTGCCCGGACGCTCCATTCCACCGCATCCAGGCCGGTATTTTCACGGCCTCCTTTGATATACACTTCCCAACCGTTTCCGCCCTCACGCCTTTTTGCATCGATGGCGGCCACGACGCGCCCGCTGCCGAAACGCTCCGCTGCCTCGGATATCAGTTCAGGCCTCTTTACAGCGGCAGAATTTACTGAAACCTTGTCCGCACCGGCTTTGAATATCCTTTGAAAGTCTTCACAGGTCCTGATGCCGCCACCCACTGTAAATGGGATCGAAATGTGTTCTGCTACCTTCCGGACCACATCGGCGATGGTGTCACGCCCTTCCGCTGATGCGGTTATGTCCAGCAATACAAGTTCGTCCGCCCCGGCATTTTCATAAAACAGCGCGTTCTCCGCGGGGTCGCCTGCATCCCTGAAATTGACGAAATTCACTCCCTTGACGACCCTGCCTCCGATCACGTCCAAACACGGTACTATCTTCTTAAAGCTCATATCCCAACCTCTTCACTAAAATTTATCAACAGATGCCCTTACACGGTTCCCGGTCAGCCAATCCGGCTCATTTCGCCGCTTCAATGGCTTCCCTGAGGTCGATGTTCCCGGTGTAAAGCGCCTTGCCGACTATTGCTCCCGCTACTCCGGCATTCTTAAGGTCCTTTATGTCCTGAATGCTTGTGACTCCGCCAGACGCTATAACTTCCATCCCAACGGCCTTCACCATCTCCTCCATCGCCCTGATATTGGGACCTTTGAGCATCCCGTCCCTGGAGATGTCGGTGTATATTATCACCTTTGCCCCAAGCTCCTCCATTTTCCTGGCAAATTCGACCGCCGTGAACCCGCTGGTCCTGGCCCATCCTTCCGTGGCAACGAGGCCGTCCTTTGCGTCAATGGCTATGGCAAAACTGCTGTTGAATTTTTCCGCGGCTGTTTTTACGATCATCGGATCATTCACAGCCGAAGTACCGAGTATGACCCTTTTTATTCCCCTGCCCAGCAGCATCCCCGCCGTTTCCAGCGTCCGTATGCCTCCGCCTGTCTGGACGGGTATCCCTGCACTTGCAGCAATACCGCTTATTATGTCAGCATTCTGCGGACTCCCGAGCCTGGCCCCGTCCAGGTCGACCACATGAAGGTACTGTGCTCCCGCTCTCTCAAAACTGCGGGCAACCTCTAAGGGGTCGTCGGAATATACCGTCACATCCTCGAATCTTCCCTGGACAAGCCTTACGCATTTCCCATCTTTTATATCTATTGCAGGGTATATCACCATTTCGTCATCACTCCGATCGCATGAATTAACATATGTCTGCGGCTGCCCGGTACAGATGCTGTGCACAGATATTAGTGCAGATACCCGGTACACCAGTCAGGCGCAAATCATCGGAACGGATACCGACATGGCATTCCGGCACATATATCCGATGCAACAGCCTGAGGCAGGCATCCGACACATCAGCCTGCCGTTGCCTGCACAGATATCAAGTGCATTTGCAGGCACAGCAGCCTGATGCAGGTAGCTGCACATATAGCTGCCGCCAAAACCGGATCACAATACTCCCTTGGTTGACATGACTCCTTCTATGCGGCTGTCTGTCCGCGATGCTTCGTCAAGGGCTCTCCCGAACGCCTTGAATATGGCTTCGGCTATATGGTGGTTGTTGCTGCCGTACATAACGTTTATATGTATATTCATGCCGGCATTTACAGACACCGCCCTGAAAAACTCCTTTATCAGTTCGGTTTCCATATTCCCCACCCGCTCACCGGCAAACTTCACATTATAAACAAGGTAAGGGCGTCCGCCAAGATCCACACAGACCATCGCGAGCGCTTCATCCATCGGTACGCTGGCCGCACCGTATCTTTTTATGGATTCTCTTCCTCCCAGCGCCTGCTTCAGAGCCTGTCCGAAAACGATGCCCACATCCTCGACCGTGTGATGCGCATCAACATCGAGATCGCCTGACGCTTTGACATCAAGATCCATCAGGCTGTGCTTCGAAAGCAGCGACAGCATATGGTCAAAGAAACCTATGCCCGTATCCGTTACGGCTGTTCCGCTGCCATCCACATCCAGTTTCAGCCGGATGTCAGTTTCCGCGGTTTTCCTGCTTATTTCAGCCTTCCTGACCATTTTCACACCTCCGGTAGATATTTGATATAGTATGCTTCTGCAAGAATTTGCAGTTAATGTCTGCTGTAATGATCCGCCGTAATGTTCTTCAACAGCGGCGCGCTTCGTTCCCGGGATATAAAACAGGCAGTCACAGGAT
>JAAZKL010000127.1 GCA_012799845.1 Clostridiaceae bacterium | reverse complement strand
CCCGCTGGAAGACCTGGTGGATATAGCGAAGGAGCTTGAGAGGCTGGAGAAGGAGAAGGAAAACCTTGAGAAGGAACTGGAAAGGGTAGACGGCAAGCTCAGCAACGAAGGGTTCGTTTCAAAGGCTCCCGCAAAGGTGGTCGAAGAGGAACGGGCTAAGAAGGCAAAATACGGCGAGATGTATGAGAAGGTTCTCGCACGCATCGCAAGCCTGAAGAAACTGAGCGGCAAAGCCTGATCAAGCTGCGAAGTATTGTAAAACTGCGAAGGCGGTCAGTCTGCAAGGTATGGATCGGGCACAGAACCTGATTCGGCTGCATACCGGATCCGGCCGCACACCGGATCCCGTCAGAGAGATCGATCAGACTGCGAAGACTGATTTGGCAGTAAAGCTGATGCACCCACTTGATGTATCCATTTGTATATTTAAGTGGTATAATTGAAACGAGGTTGGATATTCCTGGCCTTGCGATATATTGTACTTGTCAGCATATTACGAGGGAAGAATAAGTCACAGATACTGTGATGTGGCATATAAACAGAAACATTGGTAACAGGCGGGAGCGGTTCATATGAAGCATGGTTTTATCAGGGTCGCTGCGGCGATACCGGAGCTTAAAGTGGGAGCTTGCGGTTACAATACTGAAAAAATAACTGAGATGATCAGGGATGCCGAAGATGCGGGCGTCGAAGCAGTCGTATTCCCGGAACTGTCCATCACAGCCTATACCTGCGCGGATCTGTTCCAACAGGACAGGCTGCTTAAGGCTGCGCTGGAAGGGCTTGATAAGATAGCACGTACGACAAGGGAAATGAAGATCGTCGTTATCGTCGGGCTGCCGCTGCTGTTGGACAATCAGTTGTTCGACTGCGCTGTGGTCGTCCAGGGCGGGGAGATACTCGGGATAATCCCCAAAACATATATACCGGGTTATAGTGAGTTTTACGAAGAGCGCTGGTTCGCATCGGCAAGGACAGCCCAGAGCGACCATGTTGAACTGTTCGGCAGGCAGGTGCCTTTTGGGACGGATCTGCTGTTCGTGTCACAGGAACCGGACATGTCAGGAAAACAGCCGTCTGAACTTTACGCCGGCTTGATACGGACTGACGACACAGCGTCTAATTATACTGTTACCAGCACAGCACCTTACGACACTTCCGCCAACACAGCGCCCTGTTGCACCACAGTCGACACAGTGCCTGCTTATACTCCGAACACATTCTGCTTTGGCGTCGAGATATGCGAGGACCTTTGGATACCCATCCCTCCCAGTTCATACCTGGCTGCAGCGGGTGCGTCTGTCATATTTAACCTTTCCGCCAGCAACGAAGTGATCGGGAAGGCGGAGTACAGGAGGGACCTGGTTAGGCAGCAGTCGGGAAGATGTATCGCAGGCTATGTCTATGCATCGAGCGGGGTCCATGAATCCACTACTGACGTAGTGTTCGGCGGCCATGCGATGATCGCTGAAAACGGAAGCGTGTTGTGCGAGTCCGAAAGGTTCCGCCGTGACAGCCAGATGATAATAAGCGAGATCGATACGCAGCGTCTCCTGAATTACAGGATAAAAAACACCAGCTATATGGACGGTGATATAAAGCACAGTTTCAGGAAGATACCGTTCACGATTTACAGGGACGATTCCCTGAGGCTGAAAAGGTATGTCGATCCGCATCCCTTCATCCCGTCGGACAAACATGGAAGGGATGAAAGGTGCAGTGAGATTTTTGCGATACAGACTGCAGGACTGGCCAAAAGGCTTGAACATACGGGCATCAAGAGGGCAGTGATCGGCATATCGGGCGGGTTGGATTCCACATTGGCGATGATGGTTACCGCAGGAGCATTTGACTTGCTGCAACTGCCGAGAAAGAATATCCTGGCTGTAACGATGCCCGGGTTCGGCACTACCGATATTACCCATGATAATGCCGTAAAGCTCATTAACTCACTTGGGGCCGAGTTCCGCGAGATCAACATCGTAAAGGCATGTATGCAGCACTTTGAAGACATCGGTCACGATCCTTCGGTGCTGGATGTCACATATGAGAATGTCCAGGCGAGGGAGCGCACCCAGATACTCATGGACCTGGCCAACAAGCATAACGCCCTTGTAATAGGTACAGGAGACCTTTCCGAACTGGCCCTCGGGTGGTGCACATACAACGGGGATCACATGTCCATGTATTCTGTAAACTGCGGGATCCCGAAAACCCTTGTCAGGCACCTTGTGCGGTATGTTGCCGAGAATGCGGACGATGAGACTGTTACAGAGGTGTTGCTGAAGATCCTTGACACGCCGGTGACGCCTGAACTGCTGCCCCCGGATAAAAACGGGGAGATACAGCAGAAGACCGAAGATATCATCGGCCCCTACGAACTGCACGATTTTTTCATCTACCATATGCTGCGGTACGGCGCTTCGCCGGCAAAGATACTGTACCTGGCAGAGCAGGGCTTTGAAGACAGATATGATACGCAGACCATACTTTCGTGGTTGAAGGTGTTCATTAAAAGGTTCTTCTCGCAGCAGTTCAAACGATCTTGCCTGCCGGACGGACCAAAGGTAGGCACAATAAGCCTCTCGCCGAGGGGAGACTGGCGCATGCCCAGCGACGCATCGGCCGAGGAGTGGCTGAAGGAACTCGATAATCTTAAGTGATAATTGGTATATCAATGCGACAATCATGTCAATCGGGCGATTCTGTCAGGGGGACAGTTCGAGACTGCTGAAAAAACACGTTTGCAGCAGTTTCAAATACCATCCGAGTTATCTCTGTACCATCCTCTGACAAGACCGTCCCCCTGACATGTCACAAGAACCGTCCCTCTGACAAGACCGTCCCCCTGACAGGATCGCCCCGTTGGACATACCGGCGGAGTGAATTGGCACTTGACAAAACATGCGGGGTGCCTTAAAATAGCATATGTCGCTGTGGAAGCGCATATTTGCGGTGGGCTTAGCTCAGATGGTTAGAGTGCCAGGTTGTGGCCCTGGAGGTCATGGGTTCGATTCCCATAGCTCACCCCAATAAGAGAGGCTGTTGATACAGCCTCTCTTTTACTTCTCAAATATCAAAATAATGATACTCGTGTTAATATTGATGCATTTATTTCACTGTTCACATGTATTAGAATTATATTGAACAGTCACACCGGCCGGACGTTTTTCAGACTGCAATGAGACTTGCCGAAATGTCCGTACACGTGATGCAATATCCCTTTTACAGGAGATGGTGAGATGGGCAGCTTTTTCAGGATCGAAGGATCGCGTCTTATCAGGGAATGCCGCAATGAGATACTCTGGATCGAGCCGTGGGGCGCCAACAGCCTGCGTGTCCGAGGGACAAAACGCGCAGAGATGGAACAACAGCAGGATTGGGCTTTGCTGCCCAAACCCGGCGGCGATGCAGCGGAGATTTCTATATCGGATGACGGCAGGTCGGCGGAGATCAGGAACGGCAAGATAACTGCAAAAATATTCTCCAACGGGAAAGTTACATACTATAATTCCGAGGGCAGGCTGCTGCTCGAAGAATATGTAAGGAGCCGCGACAATCTTAAGGAGTTCGTCAGCGCGCTTTGTATAAATCCGCGGGAATACTCGCCGATTCCTGGGACAAACGATTTCAGGCTTACAGTAAGATTCGAGGCCAATGACGATGAGAAGCTGTTCGGCATGGGACAGTACCAGCAGCCCTATCTCGATCTCAAGGGCTGCACGCTGGAACTGGCCCACAGGAACTCCCAGGCAAGTGTGCCGTTCCTGCTTTCAAACAGGGGATACGGGTTCCTCTGGAACAATACGGCTGTTGGAAAAGTTACGTTCGGCAAGAACGTGACCGAGTGGTACGCAGGTTCCGTGCAGCAGATGGATTACTGGATAACGGCAGGTGATACGCCTGCGGAAATAGAGGAGGCATATGCCCGGGCGACAGGTACAGTACCAATGATGCCCGATTATGCGATGGGCTTCTGGCAGTGCAAGCTGCGTTACCAGACGCAGGAGGAACTGCTGGAAGTGGCCCGCGAATATAAGCGCAGGGGTCTGCCCATATCAGTTATCGTTATTGATTTTTTCCACTGGACGAAGCAGTGCGATTATAAATTCGACCCCGAATACTGGCCCGACCCGGAGGGCATGGTGCGTGAACTCAAAGAAATGGGAATAGAACTCATGGTCTCCATATGGCCTACGATAGACAAAACCAGCGAGAACTTCGGGGAGAT
The DNA here is from genome assembly GCA_012799845.1 of Clostridiaceae bacterium. Lineage (GTDB taxonomy): Bacteria > Bacillota > Clostridia > Acetivibrionales > DTU013 > DTU013. Next base: position 5,698 of record JAAZKL010000127.1, on the reverse strand, counting down.
GCATGAAAAGGGATACCTGGTAAGGTTCGACAGGGGCAATTCCATCGTGATGGATTGGATGGGCAACACCATGTTTTTTGACGCTACCCATCCCGGAGCAAGGGAGCACCTGTGGAAAATCATAAAAAATAATTATTATGACAAGGGAATAAAGATATTCTGGCTCGATGAGGCCGAGCCCGAGTATTCTGAATACGAATTCGATAATTACCGGTATCATATAGGTACCGCGCTGCAGGTCAGCAACATTTATCCTCTTATGTACGCTAAAACCTTCTTTGACGGTATGAAGGCGGCAGGCCAGGAAAACATAATCAACCTCATCCGATGCGCCTGGGCGGGAAGCCAGCGGTACGGGGCGCTTGTATGGTCGGGGGACATCCATTCCAGTTTCAGGGCTCTCCGTAACCAGTTAAGGGCCGGGCTCAACATGGCTATTGCCGGCATACCGTGGTGGACCACCGACATTGGCGGTTTCCACAGCGGAGATATCCGCGATCCGGCTTTCCACGAACTCATTATCCGCTGGTTCCAGTATGGAGCCTTCTGCCCGGTATTCCGGCTCCATGGCGACAGGGAGCCGCACACGCCGCCGATGGGCACCTCCGGAGGCGGAATATTCGGAAGCGGTGCCCCGAACGAGGTATGGAGCTACGGAGAAAAGGCATTCGAGATATTTAAAAAATACATGTTCATAAGAGAACGTATACGTCCGTATATCAAGGAGATCATGAGGGAAGCCCATGAAAAGGGGACGCCGCCGATGCGGCCGCTGTTCTATGATTTCCCGCATGACCCTGCTGCATGGGATATCGACGACCAGTACATGTTCGGGCCGGACATCCTTGTCGCACCGATCCTGTATGAAGGTCAGCGCAGCAGGAAGGTTTACCTGCCGGAGGGAGCGGAATGGAAATGTACGATCGACGGCAGGATGTACAGCGGCGGCCAGTGGATCGAGTGTGATGCGCCTATTGAAAATATACCTTTGTTCCTCAGAAATGGAAATGGCGCTGATCTGCCTATTGCTTGACAAATGGCTGCACGGTCTTTATAATTGACTTTGCATTATCAAGTCGGTGGGATGTAGCCAAGTGGTAAGGCACAGGACTTTGACTCCTGCATTTCGCTGGTTCGAGTCCAGCCATCCCAGCCAGAGCCATTAGCTCAGTTGGCAGAGCACTTGACTTTTAATCAAGGTGTCCGGAGTTCGAGTCTCCGATGGCTCACCAAACGAAAATCCTTGGAAACACTGCGTTCCAAGGTTTTTTGTTTTGGAATGAGGGTATTGAAAATGAAAAAATCGGCAAGATGTGATATACTATGTGTATGGATAAAAATGGGTTAACACATGCGAGAACATGTGTCTACAACGTTAATTATCACATGGTATGGAGCGTGAAATACCGAAGGTGGAACTCATCCTTCTACGTAGAAACAGCAGGGTCAGTTTCTGAAGAAGCGATCAAACAGTATATCGAACATCAGAAAACCAAAGGGTGATATGGATTGAAGCTGGCAGTCAACAGAGCGCGGCAGCGTGTCATTAAATTTGAACTAAAGACAAACCGTATGAAGCTCGCCATTTCAATGGCGATGTAGTTCACATAAGGATGTGAGTAAATATTGTACGATAAAATGTTGCAATTTGTAACAGAATGCCTGGGAAACAGTGATATTGAATCGACCAAAACTGTTTGCTTCCCTTTCCGGAAACGTTCTGAACACACAAAACGAGTTTTTATGTGGGCAGAAAGGCTTGTTGACGAAGAATATTGTATTAACAAGGATGCCCTTTTAATATCTGCCATGTTTCATGACGTAGGGTATGCTATGTCTTCTGACAACTCAAAGCATGCAGAAAACAGTGCCATTATATGCGAGAAATATTTATCAGAAAATGGATTTAGCACTGAACTTATAAACTTTGTTGTTTATCTTGTGAAAAACCATTCAAGGAAGGAATTAATGACTGTCAGGGATACACCTTTGGAGCTAATACTGCTAATGGAGGCTGATCTACTTGACGAAACTGGTGCATTATCGATTGTATGGGATTGCATGTCGGAAGGTTCCCAACAGATCCAAACATTTGAGAAGACATATGATCATATTTTGAATTATACATACAAATCGTTAATAATAAACCCAATGGTTACAGATAAAGCAAAGGTATTCTGGGAAAGCAAACAAAAACTTACCCGGGAATTTCTAAAGCATTTATCATTTGATTTAGGCATTTGATAAACTGCCTGTGATCACAACGCGCAGTGATAAAATCACTCTGGTCTGAGGTGGAAATCACAATATCATGCACCGATTACAATTTAAAACAATTGTAATATGTTTTGTGATACAATTTTATTATAGATCTGCTTATTTTTTACTAAATGTTTTCTGCTCAAATGCTTTATTTGCCAAATAACCCGAAAAAGTCAAGGAACATGTGTCTAAAATGATTGAATGGAGGTTTTCGAAATGAAGAAGTCAGGCGCTCTTTTATCGACCATTCTCGCAGTTATCATGCTGACAGTAATGTTGTGTCCGGTATTACCGGTATACGGCGCCGGCAGTTCCATCATAGTCGACCATAACAATGCCACTCTCGCAGATCTGGAATCGATACCAACAGAATGGATAAACAAGGCGAAGTCCAACCTTAATATCTATTACAGCCACACATCCCACGGCAGTCAGATAACGACCGGCATGACCGGTCTGGTAAGCTTCAAGGGGAGCACCTATGCATGGAACAGTACAGGCAAAGACGGTGCGCTTCGCCTGAGGGAGGGCGGAACGGATCTGGGCGATTCAAATTGGCCCCAGCAAACAAGAAACTTCCTTAAGAATAACCCCGGCGTCAATGTGGTCATGTGGTCTTGGTGCGGACAAGTCAGCGATGCCAGCAAGGACTATATCGATAAATACTTATCTGCCATGAATCAACTGGAGAAGGAGTACCCCAATGTCAAATTCGTATATATGACCGGACATACCGACGGCACGGGAGTAAACGGAAACCTGAACATCAGGAACGAACAGATCCGGAGTTATTGCAGGACCAACAACAAGATACTGTTTGATTTTGCCGATATTGAAAGCTATGACCCTGACGGAAAATATTATCTGGACAAAAAAGTCAATGACAACTGTGACTATGACTCAGACGGGAACGGCTCAAGAGAGAGCAACTGGGCAATAGCCTGGCAGAACAGCCACACAAAGAATGTGGATTGGTATGATTGCAGCTCGGCTCATTCGCAGCCGCTGAATGCAAATATGAAGGCATACGCAGCATGGTACCTTTGGGCACGCCTCGCAGGCTGGAACGGAGAGACATCTGATGACAGTGGCGATAAGACTCCTCAATCAGTTGAGAAAACCTTCAATGATATAGGGAAGTCCTACGCAAAAAATCAAATCGAAACCCTTGCCTCCAAAGGCTTCTACGACTGGATAGAGGGCAGCAGCTTCAAACCCGGCCGGAATATCACCAGGGGAGAATTCCTGTATTTGCTGGTAAAAACATTTGACTTGCATGGAACAGCAGAAGATAATTTCATAGATGTAAAGCCGACTGACTTCTATTATGAAGCGGCTGCTATCGCAAAGAAGTATGGGATATCCAACGGTATAGGCAAAAATAAGCTGGGGGGAGAATTGAGTATAACCCGTCAGGACATGTCCGTAATGGTTGTCCGGGCATGGAATGCCACAGGCAGAATGTTTCAGGCAGGAAGTGAAACCGACCTGGCGCAATTTATCGATGCGGATAAAATAGCTCCCTACGCTAAAGAAAGTATGGCTATACTGGAGAGAAACGGAATCCTGCAGGGCTACAATAAAACCATCGACCCCAGGGGCAACTTTACCATGGAGCAGGCAGCGATGGTTATATGGCGTATTTATAAAGGTGAATAATGCCTTTACAGCATCTCATTTTTTCTGGCCTGTCCATACACTTGGGACAGGCCTTTTTGGGCCTGCTCTTTCCTGGAGAAAGCTAGCTATTGTATTATGCCTATAATATGTTGTCCATATACTTTTGTGACGAAATTTTGACAAAATATACCCAGTTATATAGAATAACCTTTTGTTCGCCCGTATGGGTATTGTTAAGGAGATACCTGAACTGAAAAAACAAGCAGAACAACTAAAAGATTTACTTGATGAAGGGGATGGGTTTTTTATACATAATTTTAAGGAAGAGTATTTTAATGGCTGGTCTATTTACCATGGATTAGCGCTGGAAAATGATTGGAAACAGGGGCGGGGAATATACGATCTTACCTTCCGAGCATTGCTTATACTGCATCTATCAGGGTTATTATACTAGTACTCATAAGAAGCATTTTTATGGCACTTATACTCAAATCAATACCAATATATAGCATGGCCTTTACTGATAAAATTGGCGATGCAGCTTCCTGCATCGCCAACTTATCAGTTGCCTGTTCTCTGTGCATTATTTATGCGAATGGATTCTCGCTCTTATACAGCATACCCTTGGGCTGATTGAATCCAATCTCATCATAGCATACACCTATGTACTTGAACACTTCAAACAATGACTTGCCATAGTGGCCAAATGCAACTGCGCCATGATGAGGATAGTTCTTCTCGATCAATACATGACGATAGAAACGTCCCATCTCAGGAATAGCAAATACACCGATCGCACCGAAGGACTTCGTCCTGACATCAAGGACTTCGCCTTCTGCGACATATGCACGAAGGATATTGTCGGCAGTAGACTGCAGGCGGAAGAAAGTGATCTGACCCGGCTTAATGTCACCCTCCAAAGTTCCGTTTGTAACTTCAATGGGAAGATTTCTTGCCATGATCTTCTGATACTTCATCTCGCAGAAAGCAAGCTTGGAAGAACAGGTGTTGCCGCAGTGGAATCCCATGAAGGTATCTTTATGAGTATAGGGGAACTTGCCTTCAATGGACTCTTTATACATATCCGCAGGAACAGAGTTGTTTATGTCAAGAAGCGTAACTGCATCTTCGCTGACACAGGTTCCGATAAACTCAGAGAGAGTACCATAGATATCGACTTCACAGGATACGGGGATCCCGCGGCCGGCAAGCCTGGAATTTACATAGCAGGGAACGAATCCAAACTGTGTCTGGAATGCAGGCCAGCATTTTCCGGCAATAGTGACATATTTACGATATCCCTTGTGTGCTTCTACCCAGTCAAGAAGTGTAAGTTCATACTGCGCAAGCTTATTGAGAACTTCCGGCTTCTTATTGCCTTCGCCAAGCTCCTTCGCCATATCCGCCGCTACTTCAGGAATACGGGGATCATTGGCATGCTTATTGAAAGCTTCGAACAGATCAAGTTCGGAGTTCTCTTCGATTTCAACGCCAAGATTGTATAACTGCTTGATAGGAGCGTTACATGCAAGGAAGTTCATCGGACGAGGACCAAAAGAGATGATCTTGAGATTGGCTAATCCGTAAACTGCTCTTGCGATCGGAAGAAATTCATGGATCATATCTGCGCACTCTTCAGCAGTTCCTACCGGATATTCAGGAATATATGCCCCAACGTTGCGAAGCTTTAAGTTGTAACTTGCATTCAGCATACCGCAATATGCATCGCCGCGGCCATCCAGTAAGTCGGCCTGGCTCTCTTCTGCGGCGGCAATGAACATTTTCGGCCCGTCAAAATGCTTTGCAAGCAATGTCT
>JAAZKL010000126.1 GCA_012799845.1 Clostridiaceae bacterium | reverse complement strand
GGCATTTATGGTATAGCGGTACTGTATGATGGCCCTGGAGTTTATTATCATGTCTTTCATAACTGAAAAAGTATTCTGGGTGTAGTTTGATATCTTGACTTCGATGACCGGGCTGCGTTTTTCGATCGCTGCGGTCAGCACCCTGCGCAGGGATTCCGTGTCGTCGGCAACCAGGCCGTATTTGTTGTAGTAGTTGTTCCGGGTGCTTCTGCACTTGGGATACTGTGATGTCTCCCATTCATAGAATTTCATCATTTCGCTGTCTGTCAGGTTGAAATAAGAGTAGATCAGTATCTCAGTGCCGTCTTTTGTCATCGTATCGTTGTTGGTCGCGTCCAGGTGGTAGTACTCACCGTCGATTTTAACGATATTCCAGGCATGGCCTTCGGCACTGTTGCTTACAGGCGTTCCGGCAACTATAATGCATTCGATGCCTGCCAGGTCGCACAGCAGTTTTATGGCTTCAGCGTACCCTTCGCATACCGCCTTTCCCAGAACGAGGCATCCATACTCCTCGAATACGTCTTCGGACAGGGTGTTCCGCTTATAATTCTCATGATCATACGCCGTATTGCTTACAATGTAGTCGTGCAGTATTTTCTCCTTTTCGAAATCCGTCATATTCGCGGAGATATGCTCTGCAACTATATGCCTGGCTTTGTCGAGTGCTGCTTTCACCTTAGCTCTTTTCGCTGAATACTGGCTTTCCGAATCCCTGTATGTTAATGTCAGATTCATCCTGCGTCTGCTGGAATTGATCTCGTATTCCCGCAATTTAACGGAACAGGGCACCCTCGTAATTCCTTCTGAGGCTTTCAGGGCTACGTCAAAGGCATTTTGGAACTCTTTTTTTATGTCGCCGCTGAAGACTGTTATGTCCAACTCGACAGACGAGGTATGGTTTACGAGCATCTTTGTAATAAATTTGACCAGGTCGTCTGTATTCCTGATGACATAGCCATAGCTTGTCCGACGTGGACTGAAGGACAGGACATCACCATACTGCCTTTCGAAATCTGTCGGGTACACGCCCAGCAGTTCTGCCGCAGGTCTGAAAACTGATTTGTCGGTATCGACAAGCTTTTCCGCCAGCGTCCGGGACGAGCCCTTTATTTTCACAGTCAGCGCATTATAGGACACTGCGACGAGATCATCTCTTAAAAAAACTGATCTGTTTTTCAGTTCATTTGCTTCTGAACGAGACAGAAGTCCTATTTCCACAGCTTTGTCCAGTGCCTGATTATATTCGAAATCCACGCCGTCCTTATACCCTATGGAACGAAGAACCAGTGCGACATATTGTTTTGCCGTCATCGGGTCATGGGCTCCGTATGTATCACTGCTCTTTCCCCTGACGATCCCGTTCTGGTAAGCATATCCCACATATTTATCCGCCCAGGTGGGGACGTCTTTGAACGGGTGTTTATAATCGCCCTGCAGCACTTCGTTTTCCTTGCCGAGCAGACGTATGAGCATGGCCAGCCCCTCAGCCCTTTTCGGCGGGCGGTCAAGCTCAAAATTGGCGGGTTTGGTGGCCAGAAGCCCCAGGATCTTTAAGTCTATCGCCTTTTCATAATTTGAGGAAGAAGCTGCCCCGGCACCTGCGGACAGCTTAGGCGAAGCCTGCTCCGGAGCGGATGCGGCACCTGCGGACAGGGGTATGAACAGCATCGTTATTGAAAATATCAACAAAACAACTAAAGCCCTGGACCTCAATATACTGCCCTCACAATCGATTTAGCAAAACGGATGCAGAGACGTTTCCAATATTCTTTGCCATCCGTTATAGAATTCGGCATACAATAACAAAAAACCGGGGTACCTTTGACCTGCAGCCCCTGCTGTGCATAATACCGTTATTCAGCAATTATTATAGCCGATAATGCAGAAAAATGCAATATTTTGGCAGTCAAGAAGGAAATATGGCAATACAGCCGCATAGAAACAGAATGCAGCAATATAGCAAACAGCCGCATCAAACCGGACATTACCTGTTGGCGCTGCGGGTCAGGGTAGTTATGCTGTTTGCTACATCCTGCCGGAACCTTTCGATGAAGGATGTCACATACTCACATATGTCAAGGGTCCTGTCAGTTATAAGAGGCGTAAGATCGATCGCATAGGACATAGCTTCTGCAACATCGGCGGCATTGTATTCGTGGAATACGGCATTGGCAGTTCTTCTGCCCGTTACTGCAAGATCGTACCTTTTGCCGCCGGATATCTGTGAATCGAACACGCCTATGAGCGCAGAAGCGATATTAGGATGGTCCGAGACATCAAACACTACTTTGTCTTCATCGCAGACCCAGTCAAGGCTGCGCCAGACCTCGCAGCCGAACAGTTTTTCCGGGAGCAGGTTTTCCGGGAGTTCTCTCAGTGCGCAGATCACCCTGAGTGCTGCCGCTACATGGGTCAGATGCTTGTCCGCGGGATTGTGGGTGTATATGAACCGAGGTTTTGCCGATTTTATGATCTCTTTCAGTTCAGGGATGATGTCGGGATTTTCGGGATCCTTTACTTCGCTGCTCGGATGCTCAAGCATTACCAGGGTGGAATAGCCGCCTATGACAGCAGCCTTTTTCTGTTCCTGCTTTCTGATCTCCCGCATCTGCCCATCTGTGAAACCCTTATATGGACCGCTTCTCGGGCTTCCGGAGCCATCTGTGAGCACAACGGCAGTGAACCAGCTGTCATTTTTCCCGAAACACCTGGAAATCCCGTCATATGCCATGATCTCGATATCGTCCTGATGTGCTGACACAGCCAGATGTGTCGTTCTTGCGAGAGCCTCGGAGACCGGTGTGCGGTCCGGGACAAAAATCCGTGCCTGCATATCGTTAAGCATATCCACCACCGCTTTGCTATTAGTTGCTGTATCTATATTATAACATCATGTTCAGGTAAACATCTGCATTATAGTTGAATTATAGAATAATTTTTGTGCACTGGTCTGCCCAAATAAAAAGGACAGATACCAACAGTCCGAAACAGGGCAGTTGATCCGTCCCTCAAGCGGCATGGAGCAAAAGCAGTTACCCGAAGCAGTTTCAAAAGCAGCTTCCGCTGCCTGGCTGCCTGTCATACAGCGGTTTGCCGCAATGCTGAGCTATTCCTTGTAATACCCTTCGTTTTCTCTTCCGAAAAGGCAAGGAAACAGCAGGATTATGACCAGTATGATTATAATGATCCAAATCCAGTTAGTTCCGAAACCACACCCGAAGAGTCCGCCTCTTTCATTTTCTGCCATATCATACACCCCCTTCATATATAAGAAGCTTTGCTATTCCACTATACCGATGTCATCTCTTGAGTAAAAACCCCTGTTATTAGTGAACAGCAGGAGAAACAGGATAATGAAAAACAATAATGCACAGTCGTTGAATATGTTGCCGGCGAAGTTTTTGGACATCGAAAAATCCCCCCTTGTTTTGAATGTTGGAACTCTGCTGTCTATACCATCATATTCATGGCGTCTTCCTTGTGTTACTTGCATGGCGTATTTAAGCTTATCTCCCAAATTGCCGGCCAAAAGTGAAACCACCCTCACAGGGTGGTTTGCGATGTGTCATGTATTGCAGCCGGTTTTGTTCTACTATGCCGCTTTAGCAGTAATCCCTGTTGTCAAAGAACAGCAGCAGGAAAAGAATAATAAAGAACAAAATCGCGCAATCATCATTAAAAAACTTACCGCATCCTCTCTCTGCCATTATGGTAGGCCTCCTTTCGACCATTGAGTTGACATAAATTTATTCCGATAATTCAATCTATTCCTCTTCCGTGCAAAGTGTTACAGGTCTGGCTTGAATCTGCCGGCCGGCTCACGATGCTGTTGTCAATATCATTATATTAACGGCGCGCCTGGTCGGTGACAGAATGAGGCTGCACAGCAAATCTTCCAAATATCCGGCGTTTATTATATAATTATTTCATAAGAGGTTTTTCATGGGGGTGTGCAATGGGACTGACAGAAGGCAGCGTCGTTACGATGCGGCATTATTCCATGATTAACGTTTTCAGCAGCATAGTTGACGAAATCAAAGACGATAAAATCACTGTGAAACTTCCGAAAGAGTGTCAGAAGGCAACGTTCCTTGAGGACGACCCCCTGGTGACAGCTTATGAACTGGACACGAAGGCTGTCATAAAGGGAGGACGGATCGCTGGATATGACAAGGATGCGGGACTGCTTACGTACACGGAGGATGTGCTTGACGAAGGAAGCAGGATGCGGTCATATGAGCGATTTCCCGTATCGCTGTATGCTGATTACAGGGTAGTGGAAATGCCGGGATACAAGAAGCACTACGCGCTTATCAAGGACATCAGCGATTACGGCTTGATGCTGTACTCGAAGGAAGACCATTTCAAGGGCCTGAAGCTGAACCTTGATATATATCTTGCCAGGGATATACTCTCGCTTACAGCGGAAATAGTCAGGAAAGTCGATCGCGGCGGATACTATGAATACGGGCTCAAAATAAGGCATAATGGCCCGATCGTCTTCAACCAGATCAAAAACTTCGTCAGAAAAGAGCAGGAAGAGCTCATCGGAAAGTATTCAAAATAGTGCCTGCCGTAGTATTTTGCGAATCCGGCAACCATTTAATTGGAAAAATTTGAAAAATAGGAATTGACATCTGTCGAGCCTACCCATATAATATAAGCGCAGCCAAAAACTTACAAAAATAATTGTAAATGTAAGTAATGGAGGGAGCGAATTGGGGAGGCTCAGTCTTGTTATAGCTGATTATGATGCCGAATATATTCGTAATTTTGGAAAATATTTAATAACAAACTACCCCGGGAGATTCGAACTGGCTTCTTTTTCATCTCCCCAGGCTCTGAATGACTTTCTTGAGAGTTCATCTTCCGTGGATATCGTCCTTGTGAACAGCCAGATGTATGATGCGGGGATCGGCCGGTCCGGCCGCGAACTGGTGCTGCTCCTGGCGGAAGGCGGCCGCGGAACTGTTCCGCAATGCCCGGAACAGGCCGCGGGTTCGGTCATGAAATACCAGCATATGGACAGGCTGGTATCTGAAATATTGAGGCTCTATGCGGTCAACACGGCCAGGGATCATCCGGTGCATGGCCGCAAAAACACATTTATCGTCAGTGCCGTTTCACCTGCCGGGGGAACCGGGAAAAGCAGCATTGCTGCAGGCTGCAGCATAATGTGCGCCGGCAGGGGATATCGGGCATTCTATCTGAACCTGGAAAACAGCCCTTCGACGGAAAGATTCTTCAGAGGCGAATCAAATCAGAGCTTCTCCAACGTGCTATACCATCTGAAGGGAAGCGGCAGCCTGTGGCTGAGGCTGGAGTCGGCAAGATGCCCGGATGCCAGGAGCGGTGTGCACTTTTTCAAGCCTCCTGAAAGCATGCTGGAAATGAATGAATTAGAGGAACAGGATGTCGTCCGGCTCATCAGGGAATTCAGATCGAGCTGTGTTTACGACATGGTTTTTGTAGACCTGTCGACAGGTCTCAGCAATATAAATGCGGAGGTTATGCGGCATTCCGACATCGTTCTGCTGGTGCTGGTCCAGGATCCCGTAATGGAGATAAAAGCTGACGTGTTCAGCAGGGGACTCGACCTGCTGGAATCCAGGCGGAAGACTGCGCTGGCGGACAAGCTTCTGCCCGTGCTGAATTTTGCGTCGGGATATACGGGCTGCGGTTCAGTTTATGGGTACAGGCCGGCTGCCGTGATACCTGACTGTACGCGGATGTACGGCAACACCTCAGTTGGGGGCCTCATCAGCGATGTTTCATTCCTTACGGGATTGAACAGCATTGCGGATCGGATCCTCGCGGGCAGGCCACCGGCAGGCATTTCCGGAGAAGGAGGTGGATCCGTTGCCTGAAGCTGTTTGCATCAACGATGCAGGATACGCGCACGGCAGGGTATCGGGAAACAGGACGCTGGCGGAGGAAATAAGGGATGAGATCGCACAGGAGTTGGACAGGACCAGGGAGATCGATGATGAAGAACTGATGGAAATGGTAACGGAGGCGGTCTTCCGCAAATCACGCGTTTCGTGGCTCAATATCGCGCAGAAACGTGAACTGGCCGATATGGTATACAATTCGATGAGAAGGCTCGATATACTCCAGCCTTTGCTGGATGATAAAAGCATTACCGAAATTATGGTGAACGGGCCGGACAACATATTCATAGAACGCGCAGGCCGTATTTACAGGGCGGAAGCAGCCTTTGGCGATCAGCAGAAGCTGGAGGATGTAATACACAATATCGTTTCACGGACCAACAGGACCGTCAACGAGGCGTCTCCAATAGTCGATTTCGTTCTGCCCGACGGATCCAGGGTGAATGTTGTTCTTAAGGCAGTGGCGCTGAACGGGCCGATAATGACGATACGGAAATTCCCTGAGAAGCCCATGACCCTGGAACAGCTGACGGAAACCGGTTCATTGAGCACTGAAGCTGCGGAGGTGCTGGACTGCCTTGTCAGGGCAAAATATAACATATTCATATGCGGCGGTACCGGCAGCGGTAAAACGACCTTCCTCAATGCGCTTGCAGCCAGGATACCACCAGATGAGCGGATAATCACCATCGAAGACTCTGCTGAGCTTCAAATCACGGGTGTGGACAACCTGGTCAGGCTGGAGACCAGAAACGCAAACAGCGAGGGAAGAGGAACGATCACCATCCGCGACCTCATCAGGACATCGCTTCGCATGAGGCCGGAGAGGATCATCGTCGGAGAAGTGAGAGGTGAAGAAGCTCTCGATATGCTGCAGGCCATGAATACCGGACATGACGGTTCATTGTCCACCGGGCACGGCAACTCCGCCGAGGACATGCTAAAGAGGCTGGAAACCATGGTCATCAGCGCTTCTTCGATACCCCTGGAGGCGGTACGGCAGCAGATCGCCTCGGCAATAGACATAATGGTACACCTGGGCAGGCTCAGGGACAAGTCGAGGAGAGTGCTTGAAATAAGCGAAGTATCAGGCTGCAGTAATGGCCGGATCATTCTGAATCCATTGTTCGTGTTCGAGGAAACGTCGGAAGGAAGCGGATCTGCCGGTGACAGCTATCCAGTTGAATGTAAGCCTGTCAGGGGCAGCCTGAAGTGGACCGGAAACATGCTCACCAGGATTTACAAGCTGAAAATGGCAGGTATACGCTGCCGGTTAGGCGGCGGAACCGGGTGGTG
>JAAZKL010000125.1 GCA_012799845.1 Clostridiaceae bacterium | reverse complement strand
GGCGCACCGAATCAGTATGGCGCACCGAATCAGTATGGCGCACCGAATCAATATGGAGCTCGGATCAATACTCAAGCTCCATGCGTTCGCCGGCGACCTCGAAGGAGACTTTCTGCACGGGCGTGCCGGTCAGCTTGATGCTCCTTGCGTCGGGCTGGCTGCCGCCTATGTATACATCGAAGGTGCCGGGCTCAAGGATGGCTTTGCCTTCGTAGTCGATGAGGGCCATCTGCCTGGGCGTCAGCGTAAAGATCACTTCCTGCTCGCAGCCGGGCTCGAGGTATACTTTCCTGATGCCTCCGAGCTGCCACTTCGGAACTTCTACGCTTGCTTCCACATCCTTCAGGTAAAGTTGCACAGTCTCTTCCGAAGCCATGGAGCCGATGTTTTTGACCCTGATACTGCAGGTGAAATCCTCGCCAGCCTTGATGACCGTCTTTTCAGCCTTTATCGGGCTGTATTCGAATTTGGTGTAGCTCAGGCCGTATCCGAAAGGATACAGTGCTTCATTTTCCATGTACCTGTATGTCCTGTTCTTCATCGAGTAGTCGCGGAAGTCAGGCAGTTCTTCTGTGGATGCGTAGAACGTTACCGGCAGCCTGCCTGAAGGGCTGTATTCGCCGAACAGCAACGATGCCACCGCTTCACCTCCGCGGCCTCCCGGATACCATGCCTGGATTATCGCGGGTATGTGTTCGTCGGCCCATTTCACCGCAAGGGCGCTTCCCGACAGAAGGACCAGAATGATAGGTTTTCCTGTGGCATATACCTTTTCCAGCAGTTCCTGCTGCAGGCCGGGGAGGTTGAGATCCAGCTTGTCGCCGCTTGCAAACTCGTTGCCGGTATCACCTTCTTCGCCCTCGATGGTTGCATCAAGACCAAGACACATGACGACCACGTCGGATCTTTCCGCAACTGCCAGTGCTTCAGCCATCCTGTCGCGCGGGGCGGCGAGCCCGGAACTCCTGTCTTTGTACAGGTGGCAGCCTTCTGAATAATAGACCCTCACATCGTCGCCAACCGCTTTCCTGATGCCATCGAGCACAGTCACATAATTGTCCGACGTGCCGAAATAATTGCCCTGCAGGGCGTCACGGCTGTCCGCGTTGGGGCCTATCACCGCAATGGCCTTCAGTTTCTTCTTATCCAGCGGCAGCAGGTTGCCTTCGTTCTTGAGAAGTACCATCGTCTTTTTGGCAACTTCCACTGAGAAATCGCTGTGTTCTTTGCAGCTGTTGAGTTCGTAAGGTGTATCGGAATACGGTACGTTTTTGGGGTCGTCGAACATGCCCAGCTTCATGCGTGTCGTAAACAGTCTTATTACAGCACGGTCTATGTCCTCTTCTGTCACAAGACCTTCTTTATGGGCTATCAGCAGGTTACCGAACAAATTTCCGCAGTTGAGGTCGCAGCCGCTCTTCAGAGCCAGGGCGACCGATTCGGGAGCAGTTTTCGTAACCATGTGGCCTTCATGGAAATCCTTTATTGCCCAGCAGTCTGAAGTCACATGCCCCTTAAATCCCCATTCTTCACGGAGTATATCCGTGAGCAGGGTTTTGCTGCCGCAGCAAGGCTCGCCGTTGGTCCTGTTGTATGCGCCCATGACTGCTTCGACGCCTGCTTCTTTTACCAGTTCCTTGAACGCCGGGAGATATGTCTCGCGCATGTCTTTCTCGGACGCTACCGCATTGAAGCTGTGCCTTTCGCCCTCGGGCCCGCTGTGTACGGCGTAGTGCTTGGCACAGGCGGCAGCCTTCAGGTACTTTTTGTCATTGCCCTGTATGCCTTTTACAAAAGCCACTCCGAGCCTTCCGGTAAGATAGGGGTCTTCGCCGTAGGTCTCATGGCCGCGTCCCCACCTGGGATCCCTGAATATGTTGATATTAGGAGACCAGAATGTAAGGCCTTTGTATATATCGCGGTCACCCTTGCGGACGCTTTCATGGTATTTGGCTCTGCCTTCAGTGGATATCACATCTGCGATATTATAAACGAGATCCTCATCAAAGGTGGCTGCTATTCCGATGGCCTGCGGGAATACGGTGGCCACACCTGCTCTTGCAACTCCGTGGAGAGCTTCGTTCCACCAATTGTAGGCCGGTATCCCGAGCCTGGGGATGGCAGGTGCGCCGTGCAGCATTTGCGTTACTTTTTCTTCAAGCGTCATGCGGGATACGAGATCCTTCGCCCGCTCTTCAAAGCTCAGACTTTCATCAAGGTAAGCAGGTTTTGTTTCCATAGCGAATTGCCTCCTTATCTTTTTTCTTCCAACTGCCATATTCATAACATATACTTAATACGTATACTAACCTTTTTACAGGTTAAAATCAAATCAAAACTTGCTGACCATTGCTCAAATTTTGCGTATAATCAGCACATATGCAACTATCTGACGGATACGGCGGATAATGCTGGCTAACAGCCTGCAATCAGGCCGAATGGTCAATATGCGGGAATACTATTGATTATTTTTCGCCTTTGCTCTATTATATTTAACATATCGCCACGTAAACCAGGACGCGAAAGGTGGAAAACAGATGCCGATCAGGATACCGGACAGCCTGCCGGCAGCAGGAGTGCTGACCGGAGAAAATATATTCGTGATGACGGAACGAAGGGCTGAGAGCCAGGATATCAGGCCCCTCAATATTGTTATGCTCAACCTGATGCCGACGAAAATCGTCACGGAAACACAACTGCTCAGGCTCATAGGCAATACGCCGCTGCAGGTGGATGTGACTTTTCTGCATCCGGCTACTCATGTGTCCAAAAACACTCCGCAGGAACACCTTCTGAAGTTTTACAACACCTTTGACGAAATAAAGCACAGGAAATTCGACGGGCTTATCATAACAGGTGCGCCTGTTGAGCAGATGCCGTTCGAAGAAGTGGATTACTGGGACGAACTGACACAGATAATGGAATGGAGCCTGCACAATGTTTACTCCACGTTCCACATCTGCTGGGGGGCCCAGGCCGGGCTGTATTACCATTACGGTATACCTAAATATGCTTTGGAAGAGAAGCTGTCGGGCGTGTACGAGCACAGGGTCGTGAAGAAGAATGTAATGCTGCTCCGCGGGTTCGACGAGGTGTTTTACGTACCCCATTCGCGCTACACGGAAGTCAGGAGAGAAGATATCGAAAAGTCGGACGAACTCGATATCCTGTCAGAGTCGGACGAAGCAGGAGTTTATATAGTCCTGGCCCTCAACGGCAGGCAGATATTCGTCACCGGACATTCGGAATATGATCAGCTGACGCTGAAATACGAGTATGACAGGGACGTGGGCAGGGGCCTGGACCCGAAAATACCGGTGAACTACTTCCCGGGAGGCGATCCGGAGAAAATGCCCGTAGTAAGGTGGAGGGCGCACGCGAACCTGTTGTTTGCCAACTGGCTCAACTACTACGTATACCAGGAGACCCCGTTCGACCTGAATCAGCTGGATCCCGCCAAAAAACCGAAGAAGCAGGGATAAATGAGCCCCAAAAAAGTTGATAAAATGACCTGATAAATGAGTCAAACCGGATATGAGACAGATATCGATCCGCCATGTGATTTGATCCATCATCTGATATGGGACAGATATCGATCCGGCATCTGATTCGATCCGGCATCTGATTCGGTCCATCATCTGATATGGGACAGATATCGATCCGCCATGTGATTCGATCCAGTATCTGATATAAAGCAATATCGATCCGGTATCCGGTTCAATCCAGCAATATGTTCCCTCTTTCCGATTCAAGCCTTATAATTACAGGGCTTTCCGACGGCAGTTCATATTCGGTGCCGTAGCCGGTTTTGGTGCCTGCGGCTTTATCCCCGGCATATATCGCGCCTTTTGTTGTTTTGGCCGTGACTGCCGGAGGGATCCCGCCTGAAGCGCCTTCGCGAAGCGTCAGGCGGATCGTACCCGTATGGGTCTTTATGTCGGCCGGGAATGAACCGCTTTCGACCCATATGGTCCCGCCCCTGCTCTCCAGTGAGAGCCTGCCGGGATCGAAGCCTGCCGGGAGCGAAACAGTCAGTTCGGCACAGTTTTCGTGCAGCGATACCAGTGAGAACAGGGGCAGCCTGCCATTGGACCTTTCTTCAAACACTATCTCGCTGTTCCTGTTTTCCAGGCTGTAATCGAGCCAGTCGGATTTTTCGTATTCAATGACTATTTTTTCCGATCTGCCCTCTCTCAGCCGTATATTGGAATGGACTGTATATATACTGATCCTGTCCGCTTCC
Source organism: Clostridiaceae bacterium (assembly GCA_012799845.1). Lineage (GTDB taxonomy): Bacteria > Bacillota > Clostridia > Acetivibrionales > DTU013 > DTU013. The sequence continues at coordinate 1,275 of JAAZKL010000125.1, read as the reverse complement.
CCGATGCCGAATTCCTTCCTGATGACCGTGATGTCAGCGGGTTTCATGCTGTTGAATATCATGAACAGCTTTGCTGGCAAGCCCGAGGCAAGTGATATTATTAGCCCCGCGGCCGCTATAATGAGACCTGCCCTGAAAAGTTTGCGCATCCGCTTTCTGCCGGATGCCCCGGGACCGGCCTGGCGTTCTTCGCCGGTTTTGTCCGCGGGTTTAGATCCCCTTTTCATCATTTTATACACAAGTCCTGCGGAAAGCCTGATCAGCGGCCGGTACAGCATATAGAACACGCAGGCGGTAAGTATGAAGATACCTGAGACGAATATCCCCAATCCCACCGTGCCCGCGATCTCTCCTGCGTACATGGCCGGTATCTTCAGCGCTTCGGATATGGATGCCGCCAGGACCATGCATGCTGCGGCAACGGGGATGACAGTGCAGAGGAATAGTAGGACGGCGGTGCTGTATGTCGTGAAAATGAGGATCGAAAGCATCAGTACGGACAATGGCCTTGTGATCCCGATATGCGCGAATTTGACCAGCCTGGAGTAATTTTTCAGGCCCGGGCTTGTCTGCACGAGCTTTATGCTGGTTTCAGCCTCTATCATTGCAGCGATCTTTTCGGGAGGGTCGAGCCTTGACAGCAGTTCCTCAGGGCTTGCGCCCTCATCCAGCGCATCGCTGAAATATTCTTCATAATAACTCAGAGCTTCGTTTATCTCCTCTTCGGCAAGACCGTCCAGGTTCATTTTCAGTGTATCAAGAAAACTCTTTATCCTGTCATCCATTATCATCACCGCCTGTTACAAAATCTATGATCCTTTTCAGTTCTGTCAGCTCGCTTTTATATTCATCCAATCGCCCGATGCCTGCTTTCGTTATCCTGTAGTACCGTCTCAGGCGTCCTGAATGCTCGGTGGAATAAGTCTCAAGAAAACCCTGTGATTCGAGCCTCCTGAGGACCGGGTAAAGGGAGGATTCCGACACAGCCATCAGGCCTGTTATTTCTCTCGTAAGCCTGTAGCCATAGGTGTCGCCTTCTGCAAGGATGTGGAGGACGCATGCGTCCAACAGCCCTTTTTTCATCTGGGCATCCAATAAAGATACCTCCTTCGTACAGACAGCAGTCTGATCTTAAGCATGGCTGCTCTTGCTGCCAACGATGCCGCACATCCTTTCCGACAGATCCCACAGCCTTTTTGCAGCGCCAGGATCCTGCGAATAGCGGCTTGGGTCTTTTGGCCTGCAGTCCTTCCAATAGACTTTTCCCGTGAGCCG
>JAAZKL010000124.1 GCA_012799845.1 Clostridiaceae bacterium | reverse complement strand
GGCATAATGGAAGCTGGCGCTAATTTCGCCAGCTCCCCCGGAAGGATATTGATACATGCGCTGGATCCCGCAAAGGTCGGCGACAGAGTGGCACTGACGGATTCACGGGTCTACGTGACTCCCGAAAAGATCGCCAGACTGACGCAATCAGGCGTCAAGGGGATCGGCGGCATCAGGACAAAAGGCCATTACGTCGTTCAAAGCCGGAGATAATTGTAAATCATGACGGCAGCTTCTCCCCTTGTGGTGTTTTTCTTCGGTCTGAAGTTGGAGCCGTCTCCTTTTATGATCCCGAGACCTGACGCTATCGCCACATATCCGTACAGGTCTTCGCTTATGCTGCCGCTGTCTTTGAAACTGACCTGGAATATACCCTTTATGTCGGCTACCTTGTCGTACTTAAGAGCCCTTATTATATACTTGACTGCTTCTTCCCTGGTGACAATGCTGTCAGGCGCTATTTCAGCCTCTTTGATTATGCCGTCCCTGACCAGATACGCATAGAATTCGTCTATTTCCGCCTTTGTGCTCTTTTCTGTTATGACCGGACCGTAGTAATTCAGCGACTTCGAAAGAAGCGTCAAAAACTCTTTCTGGAGTATTGCTTCATTGGGTCTGAACTCTGTGCCCTCGAGATAGATATCGAAATCCGCCAGCACTTTTATCTCCTTCTCTGCGAAATGGCCCTCGATATCTGTATAGCTGACCTTTTTCGGCTCAACATACTCTTCGCCGCTTTTATATACGATATTGCCGCTGATCGCGTCTATATACAGCGGTATATTCGGCGCAAGCGCATACACCAGGGCTGCTTTGGCATCTTTCTGCTGTTCTCCGGTCCTGAACGGTATCATTATGTCAGATCCGTACCTGTACTCCATTACAAGGCCGATTTTGTCAAACAGTACCTCATATGCATCTTCCAGGCTGATGACATTTTTGATCGACGGGAACTCCGTATCATACCAGTAGAGGTTGAAACCGCTTATACTGCCGCTGATATTGTCATAGTTGATGACCAGGCCGTTGTCCGGGAACGGGACGTCATTGGCGATACGCATATATTCGAAGGTGTAAGTTCTCTCCTTTATCGTCGGGTCGTCCAGGTATTCTTCGTATATCTCATTATATTCCACCTGTTTGTAATACTGGGGGTAATATTTCCTGAGGAATGCATCTGCTTCGGCCCTGGCGTCGGCTATATCGTTTATGGGCTTCTTCTGCCCGGCATCAGGCAAGTAATTGTAGAAATAGAAGCTTGTTATCTCTTTCGATTTCGCGTTTATGGAAACATAGACAGAATCCGATATGGAGCCGTTACCCTCCGAAGGCTTGCTGAAATCCAGTGACCACAGGTACTCCCGGCCGTCAGGCCAACTGGTGTTGAGATAATAGTTCTGAAGTTCATACTCATCGGAAATGCCCAGGTATTCGGTACCGCGGGCCAGTTCTTCCGCTTCCTCCAGGCTGATGAGTTCGCCCGCCTCATCTATGGCCCTCAGTTCTTCAGGGCTCAACTGGACTATTTCTCCTGCCGCCATCCGCACCATTTCCTTCTGAAATGATACGCTTGCATCAGGCATAGCGGCAGTAACGCCTGTGTTGTAATTCAAGCGATATTTCCTGCCCGTAAAGGCATCTATGACAAAATCCCTGTTCTCATAGACAGTGGTATACAGCGGGAATGTCCTGATCATGTCGTCTTTGTAAATGTAACTGTAAATAAGCCTGAGCCCGAGATTCTCCATGTAGGCTTTTTCCGCCTCGTCAGGCGATATCGCGCCTTCTGCCTGAGGGAAATCCAGGATGTCGGTCCAGTTCCGCGAATAACTCTGCAGTTCGCCCGTATTCCTGTTAATACTTACATATACGGCATCATTGTAATACGGCACGCCATTTACGACCCTGTAGTAACTTAAATAATAGTTCACGTCCATCAGGCTGTCCGGGTATTTGTACATGTACTGCAGTTCGCTGAGCAGATCCGGCGCGATGCGTTCTATGTATCCGTCCGCCCTGGCTTTGGCTTCCTCCCTGCTCAGCAAGGGCAGTTTTCCGCCCAGTATGTAATCATTCGGCGAGTACCTGTAGTAATTCAGTATGTTGCCGTCTCCATCCACGGATACGTTGATCCTTACTGAGTCGATGGTATCTTCGCCGGTCCAGTTCAGGTCAAAAATTTTCTTATCCTGCGATGTGTACATACTTGAGGTGAATTTGTAGTCGTCAGGTATTGAAAACTTCACTTTGGCTGTCCTGATGGCATTTTCAAGCTCCTTGTCCAACCCTGCGGCATAGCCTTGCAAAGGGAACACCATCGTCAGCAGGAGAATCAGTGACAAAAGCAGTGCGATTTTTCTCTTCATTCCATCCACCCTCTTTGTGATTTATATACATAAGTGTTTCAGCAACATTGCCAGATATTAGACTGGAAAAGCAGGATAAAGGTTCCGTAATTTCGAGAATGCATTGCCGGAGTCATGTGATGCAGATGAATGCCGCCGTACTATTGCGTTACAAGTGAGCCACGCTGATTCTGCGCCACGGATAAGACATCCCGTAAAACATACTTCCTGGCACTGTTGAGCAGCAGCGGCTCATCTGGTATACTTTACTGAAGGAGGAGCGGCAATGGTCGAATTTTTCATAGCAGAAAACAATGAAATAGAACTCGTAGAATATGATGCCGGCGCCACATTAACAGACCTGGCGGCGGAACTGGAATCGTTCAGGGAGACCGCGCCAGATCTGAAAACCGGGAAATGCAGGGGATGCGGCGAATGCTGCAGCGACAATATACCGGTGCTGGGCCTCGATTTTGCGGTACTGGGCATCGATCCTGCGACACTGTCCGCCGGTACTGCGTTATCCGGAACTGAGTTTATGGTATCGGGTGCTGATCCTTCAGTGTCAGGCTTCGACTCTTCGGCGTCGGCCGGCAAGCCCTTTCCCGATCCCTGGCAGGCTGCCGGAAGCATCCTGGTATTGCCCGACAAACCGGACCTGGCTTTCCGCCGAAAGGCTATAAAGGAAATGTGCGAATGGACCTCCATTCCGGAAATTGAGGCAACACTGCTGTTCGAATACAATAATGCCGAACCGCTGATTCTTGCGAAGCAGGCTTCGGGCGAATGCTGTTTCCTTAAGGGCGGCCTCTGTTCCAGCTATACGAAACGTCCGTACAGTTGCGGGCTGTATCTTTGCAACATGGGCAGGCGTTTGGCATATATCCAGGAAATGATCGTCAGGCAGGGGACCTGGCATGCATACAGTAAACTGGGCTGGATCGGCGAGGACGAGCTCCGGCACAACCCGTTCCTGAAAGCGGATTCATATGATAAACTGCTCGTATCCGATTTCGAATTCGATCTCAAAAATACGTCAGAGCAGCTTTTCTTTTACTTCTAATATATTTCTTTTGCTTTAATAAATTAAGATCGTTAGCTGAATTAAGAGACAGGTTCCTTATCATACAGATACTTTCCGGTAAACCGCTCTTTATCGCAGGCAGGTCTGTTGATATGCTTATTCCAGCAGTATAAGGATGGCGCCGGCAACTTCCCTTTCCTGCCCCTTGTATGAAGGCCTGTTGACGAGCTTCCCCTCCAACAGCATCGCAGTGGAAGCTCCTCCGTCCAGCATCGCTGCATCCACCGCACCGCAGCTTATGAGGTAATCTGCAAGCTCACGGCCTGTAAACCCGGCACTGTGACCCGGCTGCCTGCCGTCGACCGTGAACAGTATGATGGTGCCGTCTTCCCTGATCCCGACAGCCGTCCTGGGGTCGCGGTTCGTCAGCACCCCTACCCAGGGGTCCCTGTCCCCTACTACCGGGACACCGTCCCTGACCAGCCAGCATCCGCATTCATATGCCTGTACATCGCCTGTCATGTCGGGCTCATGTACCAGTTCGACTTTGTCGCCGACCTTTACAGGCAGTTCCTTCCCCCTGTATGCCGCAGTATCGAAGAAGGAAATCAACATGCCGTTGCCTGGTATCTGCACTTCCTTCTCATATTCTGCTATTTTCGTCACGACGCCTTCCTCGACCGTTGCGGTTATGTTCCTTTTGTCAGCCCGGTTGCTTCGGCCGTACATAGGAGTATAAACGATGGTCTGTTTCCCGGAGGCAGGGAAGTTTATATTATCGATTTCAAGCCTTGTTTTCTCTGTATCAGACATTACAGCCGATCCGCCGGCAATATTGCCGCTTTCTCCGACAGCGCCGGCTGTTTCGCCGCTTCCGCCATCAGTACTGCCGCCTTCTCCGGCAGCACCGGCTGTTTCGCCGCTTCCACCGGAATTACCGCCGCTTACTGCATCACCTTCTCCTCCATTGATCACGATATACAGTTTGCTCCCGATCTCCTTTAGTTCAGCCTGGCCGCCGCGCAGCACCAATACCGGATAATCCCCCGTCGCCGCCGATATGAGCTGGCCGTTGATGACCACCATCCCGGACGGAAGACCGAAATCCCTGAAAAAGCCGCCATTGACGGCCGCATAGGCATTGTGCCTGGAAGCGATCTCGCTGAGCAATTCGTAACCATATACCAGGTCATAGGACAGCGCCGGTTTTATTTTGATGCCGGGGACCTTCGGATCTATCTCAAGGATGTTGATTTCCTGTTTCAATCCGTTTATCGTTTCGGACCGGTGTATATACTTCACGTGTTCTTTCGGGTCGACAGCCGGTGCCTCTTCGGCCGGCTCCCCGGGCTGTTCTTCGGCAGGATCATCCGTATCCGGCCCGTTCCCGTTCCCGGGTCCAAGTAAAATAAAAAACCCCTCAACGACTAATATGAGGGATAATACTGCGATTATCACGAGTATGTTCCTGTTTGTTTTTTTCTTATTTTTCACCGGATGATCCGTTTCTTCGCGTGCTTTCAGGAGCGATTCCGGAAGCGCTCATCCCGTATTGCCTGGACAACTGCTTGTACAGCGACTCCGCCAGACCGAGGCTGCCCCTCTTCGAGGCCTGTTCCATCAGTTCTTCTTCAAGCATCGATTCGAATATCTCCCTGCCCGGATCGTCTTCCAGGAGGTCTGATTTTATCACAGTCGCCTTCATTTGCTTATAAAGCATGTCGAGCATTATGGCCTCAAATTCCTGGCAGGCCTTTTTAAGCTCCCTGTCGTCGTTTTTCCTGGCAGCTTCCTCAAGCCTTCTGGCAAAATCGTCATCTGATGCACGGGTCGCCGAATTCGCCGCGTTTCTGACCAGATTTCCTATTGTCATGCCATCGATATTGTTTATATCCATATTGATCCCTCTGTCATAAATAGTACATTCATTGCGGCTGGTCTGTCAATCCTGTGTGCCGGTCCTGTCAGGAACCGGCGAAGGCTTCCCGGATCATCGCCACTGCCATGTCAGCAGGCTAAGAAGTGTCGTTATCTCCTGAGATTGTTCGCGATCTGCAACATTTCATCCGAGGACTGTATCGCCTTGGAGTTGAGCTCATATGCCCTTTGTGCAACGATGAGCTTGACCATTTCTTCGACTGTCTTTACATTTGATGCTTCAAGGAAATTCTGCATTATTATACTTGTCTGCATGGAGTCCATGGCATAGACCGGGTCGCCGGCAGCCTGTGTTGCCCTGTAAAGGTTCCTGCCGACGGCTTCCAGGCCGTTTCTGTTCTCAAAATACACCAGTCCGAAGAATTGTCCTGTAGGGACTGAGATGCCTTCCTCATCCATATAAGTGATCTCCCCGTTTTGGGAGACGTTCAGGGCAGAAAGGTCGAAGTCAAGGATTATCGGCATCCCGGCTTCATCAAGCACCATGTATCCGTCAGCGGTGGTGAGGATTTTGCCCATATCGGACATGCTTACCTTGAAGCTTCCGTCCCTTGTATAGAAGATCTCCCCCGAAGGGCCTTCCACCATGAAGAATGCGTCGCCGTCGATGTAAAAGTCCAGCGGGTTGCCTGTTTCTTCCGGACTGCCCTTTCCAAAGTCCCTAACGGTCGCCACAGGCATGGTCCCGTGACCCACTTGCAGGTTCACCGGCTTGCCTCCTTCCGGCAGCACCCGTGCCCTGTCCATGGTCTCATAGAGCAGATCCTTAAATTCTATCCTCTGCTTTTTATACGCCGTAGTATTGACATTAGCAAGATTGTTGGCAATCACATCGACTGTCGTCTGCTGCGCGTGCATTCCCGATGCTGCCGTCCACAATGCTCTCATCATAGCTGATTAACCCCCTCAATTCAAACGCGTGACATTTCTCAACCATAAAGGAATACTTCTTCGCGGAGAAGTGTCACCGCACCTTATTCAAACGCGTGACATTTCTCAACCATAAAGGAATACTTCTTCGCGGAGAAGTGTCACCGCACCTTATTCACAAACGCGTGTCACTGCACCACTATCACCGTACCGCTCCTACCTGGTTGACCGCCCTGTCCAGCGTGCTGTCGATGGCCTGAAGCACTTTCTGGTTGGCTTCATATGCCCTCATTACAGTGATCATGTCCACCATTTCACGGACGATATTGACATTCGACGTCTCAACAAAGCCCTGCTGTACGGTGCCTGTAAATGCTCTCGTCTGTGCGCCCGGATCTGCCTGTACCAGGTTATGACCGTATTTGCTCAGCAGGGTCGTATCAGTAAATTCGGTAATAAGCAGCCTGTCGATTATTTCTCCGTCCTGTATGATATAGCCGTTTTCATCCACGGTAAACGGACCGCTTTCAAGCAGGACCGGACCGTTTTCGCCCAGCACGGTATATCCGTCGCTCGTGACGAGACTGTTGTCTCTTCCCCTGGCGAAAGAACCGTCCCTGGTGAAATATACAGCTATATTGCCGTCGGCATCAGGCGCGGCAACAGTGAAGAAAGCGCTGTCGCTGTCCCTGATGGCCATATCGAGTTCATTGTCTGTTTTGGTGAGCTGGCCCTGAGAATAGTAGGTGTAAACTTCACCCACATCGCTGCCGAGTTCCATGGTGCCGATATTACGGCGCCTTCCGGGAAATGAGTCCTGATCCCTGACTATTTTGGTCAGCAGCTCGGGAAAACCCTGCATGACCGTTGTGTCCTTCTTGTAACCATTGGTGCTGACGTTCGCCATATTGTTCGTTATTACGTCCATCCTTTTTTGGAGCGCCAGCATGCTCCATCCTGATGTATATAACCCGCGTACCATATCTTCTCCTGACCGGCCCGCCCTTGTCTGTCCGCGGACCCTGCCGAATATTTCTGACAGTTGCTGTTCATTACTATTATCGGAAAAAGTACCGCCAGCCTTAATATAAAAAAGGAATGTCACGTTTTTGAATTAGGTACGGTGACACTCCTCTGCGAAGAAGTAATCCTTTATGGTTGAGGAATGTCACGCATATGAATAAAGCCGGCATCCTGCCGGCTTATATTATCCCTTCCATCCAGTTGTTATATAGATCATATGTTTTGAAACGCACTGTGCGATATTGCGCTTTGCATAGTCTGATAAATGTCATTGCCCGGATCGCTTTATTTCCTGTTCTTTCCCTCCATGGCGGCGCTCTTTTCTATTGATTCGATGTTGTTCAGCGCTTCGCCTGTACCAAGCGCCACGGCTGAAATCGCGTCATCGGCGATGACAACGTTGATCCCGGTCTTTTCCTGCAGCAGCTTGTCCAAACCGTAAACAAGGCTGCCTCCGCCTGTCAGTACTATGCCCCTGTCGCTGATGTCGGCGGCAAGTTCCGGCGGCATCCTCTCAAGGACGGAATGGACCGCTTCGATTATCGCCGACATGGGTTCCTCGAAGGCCTCCATCATTTCAGAAGATGTCACGTTTATGGTCTTGGGGAGCCCTGAGATCAGGTTGCGGCCCCTGACATCCATCGATGCTTCCTGGACCCTGGGGTATACGGTGCCGATGTTGATTTTCATTTCCTCGGCTGTACGCTCGCCCACCATGATGTTGTGCTTTTTCCTCATGTATCTGACTATCGCTTCATCGAATTTGTCTCCGGCCACTTTAATGGAAGTCGACACAACGATGCCGCCAAGCGATATGACAGCAATATCGGTGGTTCCTCCGCCTATATCTACTATCATGCTGCCGCAGGCTTTGGATATGTCGATTCCGGCGCCTATCGCAGCGGCTATGGGCTCTTCGATCAGGTACGTCTTCCTGGCGCCGGCCTGCATCGTAGCGTCGATAACGGCGCGCCTTTCCACTTCGGTGACGCCGCTGGGGACACAGACCATTATCCTGGGCTTGAACAATCTCATCAGCCTGCTGCCGCATATTTTGTTTATGAAATATTTCAACATCCTCTCGGTTATGTCGTAATCAGATATAACACCATCTCTCAGCGGCCTTATTGACACGATATTGCCAGGAGTCCTGCCAAGCATCCTGCGCGCTTCTTCTCCCACTGCGAGAAGCTTGTTGGTGTTTTTATCCAGAGCTACCACGGAGGGCTCCTTCAGTACTATTCCCTTTCCCTTGACATACACCAGCACGGATGCGGTGCCGAGATCTATGCCTATATCCAACAAAAACACCCCTTCGTCCGGTCCGCTGAAAATGACGGCCATGTTGATCGCTAAAAAATCGACTATGCTTTACCAGTCGATAAAATAATCTTATCATATAATTGTAATTATGCAAGAGAAAGGTATACAAAAGCCGGAACAGATGGACCTGTTCCGGCTTTCAACCGTTTTTCAATTAGTGATATTCCTCATCTCACCCTGCTTTTGTGCCTGCTCCCTGGTATTTGGCCTTGGTCGCTTCTCCTCCCCTGATATGTCTTTCCGCTTTGTTTTCCTCAAGTATGACCCTCACTTTTTCGGCAAGTTCAGGGCTGATCTTCATCAGTCTTTCAGTTACATCTTTATGGACTGTGCTTTTGCTGATACCGAATTTTTTCGCTGCAGCTCTTACAGTGGTTTTTTTATCGATAATGTAATTTGCCAGTTCAACTGCCCTCTCTTCGATATATCCCTTCAACTGTATATACCCCCTCTTTAAGTCATACTATGGAGAAATGCGGTCGATCACTCGTATATGAAGGCATGACCAGCCTCGTGTCCCGGGACATGATCAGCCCCTTGTCTTCCAGGACCCAAATCGGGAGACCACTGTCATTCCATCTGCAGACGACCTGACCTGATCAGCCCGATATGCGTATGCAGGCCGAATCGGTCCTGCAGATGCTGCGTACGACCTTTGCACGTCTACTGTATATATATGCCCCGTATGCTCTCTGTATGAGTTAAAAGGGGGAAAAATCAAATAAAAACATAAAACAGGGATACCGCCGATCCTTCACACAGATCTGGCCGCATCCCTGTCCGGCAGGCTTATTGTCCCTGTCATCCTTCAGGATCCCGTCATCACAGTGCAGCATCCGATGCGTCATTTTTTGGGTAAATAAGCGGTCGGATCTGCATTTTTATCGTTTTCCAGCACCTCAAAGTGCAGGTGCGGCTGTTCCGAGGATTCATCCATGGCAGTATTGCCTATGCTGCCGATAATTTCGCCCTGTTTTACATTCTGGTTCACAGCTACCGTTTCATCAGAAGCAAGGTTCCTGTAGAGTGTTTTCAGCCCGTCTCCATGATCGATAACAACTGTTATGCCATAGAATTTGTCATTGCGGACATCAGATATGAATCCGTCAGCCACGGCTTTTACAGGAGTGCCTCTGTCGGCCGCTATGTCGATGCCAGGATGGACGCGCCATTGTTCAAGTGTTTTGGAGTATACCAGCCTGTCCATCGCATATTCGAGCGAGATCTCTCCGCTGACAGGCATGATAAAGCTCTGTTTTCCGGACTCGGGTTCCTGTTTCTTTGGATCTCCCTTGTCAGGGGATGTGTTTTCATTCGGCCCGGTATCCTTTTTCGTGCTGCCAGTATCGCCGTCTTTCGTGACAGACGCCGGACTTCCTATGTCCGTGTCCATCTCATCCGGTCTTGAAACCAGCATATCATCAGGATCCAGATCTGTCAGCTTGTCAGCAGTATTCGTGGCCGCATCTTCAACCGCGATATCATCCGCGTCGTATTCAAGCGGATTCTCACTTTCGTACTCGGGCTTCGTGTTTAAAGATCTCCGCGAAGTGACATATACCGCAGTACCCGCCACAACAGCTATACACAGCAGCAAAACGATATAGAAACCTTTCTTGTCCAG
>JAAZKL010000123.1 GCA_012799845.1 Clostridiaceae bacterium | reverse complement strand
TTTTTCTGTCTCTCTTACACTCATTTCTTTTTCGATGATTTCCTGCATCGCTTTAAGCTGAAGCTTTGCATCATCTATTGCGAGCAACGCCCTGGCATGACCGCTGGATATTTCTCCGGAAATTAGCCTGGTTTTTATGTCGTCGCTTAAGGAAAGTAATCTTATCGCATTCGTTACAGCAGGTCTGCTCTTGCCCACTATCGATGCTACTTCCTCCTGCGTCATCCCGAATTCTGATATCAGTTTCTCATACGCTTCGGCTTCCTCGACAGGATTCAGATCCTCTCTCTGGAGGTTCTCTATCAACGCAACCTCCATAACCTGCCTGTCCGAAAGATCCCGTACGATTACCGGAACTGTGTCGATCCCGGCAAGTCTGGCTGCCCTCCACCTTCTTTCTCCGGCCACTATCCTGTACATATTGCCGTCCTGCTGGACTATCAATGGCTGGACGATCCCGTGTTGTTTTATTGATTCAGCCAGTGCTGCCAACTTTTCATCATCAAAAGTCTTTCGGGGCTGGTCGGTATTTGGCTCTATTTCGTTTATCCTTACCTCTATTACACCCTTATTCTCCGGTTCATCCGTCCCCAATAATGCACCCAGTCCTTTTCCCAGACCTTTTTTCATCTATTGCTTACCTCCTCCGAATAGTCGATAACTTCCCGGGCGAGATCCAGGTAACATTCAGCCCCCTTGGATTTAGGGTCGTATAATATGATAGGCAGTCCAAAACTTGGTGCTTCACTTAGGCGGACATTCCTGGGAATAATAGTTCTGTAAACCTTGTTTCTGAAATATTTCTTTACATCCTCGACCACCTGCAGCGAAAGGTTCGTTCTTGCATCGAACATGGTCAGTACTACGCCTTCCACTTCCAAAGACGGATTTAGATGCCTCTGAACCAGCTTCACCGTATTCATCAGTTGGCTCAAGCCTTCGAGTGCATAGTACTCGCACTGGATCGGCACCAGGATCGTGTCCGCGGCAGTCAGCGCATTCAGCGTAAGCAGCCCCAGTGAAGGGGGACAGTCAATGATTATAAAGTCGTATTTGTCCCTTATGTCCTCCAGGGCAACCTTTAACCTGGTTTCCCTCGATATCACCGATACCAGTTCCACTTCCGCCCCTACCAACTGTATATTGGAAGGACAGATATAAAGGTTTTCTATCATGGTCTGCATCAGTGCGTTTTCAATCTTTTCATCATTTATTATAACTTCATAAATAGATTTGCTTACATTCTGCTTTTCGATTCCGAGGCCGCTGGTAGTATTGCCCTGAGGATCTGCGTCAATTATGATCACCCTCTTGCCCTTATACGCAAGACAGGCGCTGAGATTCACAGCAGTAGTGGTTTTTCCGACTCCTCCCTTTTGGTTAGCAATAGCAATTACCTTGGCCAATATATTCACTCCCGAAAATTTAGTTGATCTAAGTAATTATAACATATAGCGATAAAATAAAACACTCATTGTGATATGTATGTCAAAATATTTCGCTTCGTGCTGAACACCGCTTAAGAATGTGATTCCGGCATCAAATGGAGCTATTTTGTCCGTCATCGCGCATTAGATTAATAAAGTCAGAGTTTAGATTGCAGTAGCTATATGATGTAAGTAAACTTCAGCGGAATGCAGCTTAGAGATGTATTGTCAGAGTGAGGATCAGCAAGCCGACTGTTTGAGCAAAAATGCCTCAAACGTAGTGGTTTACTATGCATTTTTGCGAGTTTCGGCTTGCCCGAACTGAACTATACATCTCTTGCCAATGGAGCTGCTGTTTATTTATATCATATAGCTACTGCAATCTAAACAAGTAAATCATATAATAGCTTCATTTCGCTTCTCTCTGCATTTATCCCGCAACTCCACGCAATAAAGCAATGTTTCACGTGAAACACTGCTTTATCCTATTCACTGCCAGCCACATATAGAACAGCTTTTACAGCCTTCTTATATATCAAGATTCGTTACATGCTTCGCATTTTCCTGGATGAACTCTTTTCTCGGCTCAACCTT
>JAAZKL010000013.1 GCA_012799845.1 Clostridiaceae bacterium | reverse complement strand
GGGAAGATTTAGCTTTTGTGCAGGGCAGATATTACTTTAATGCAGGGCAGATATTACCTTTATTTGGATGATTGTTGCCTTGAATTTTCAACACTACTCGGGATGAAGGGTGGAGCTGTTGGACATCACGATAATGGAGAATGAGCGGGTAGACGACCTGCAGTATAAGGGACTGAAACTTATACAAAAAAGGGACGGTTTCTGTTTCGGCATCGATGCCGTATTGCTCTCCTACTTTGCGCAGGTTCCGAAAAACGGTGCGGTTATCGATCTGGGCACCGGAACAGGGATCATCGCAGTGCTGTTGGCCGCCAAAAAGGAGCCTGCCAGGGTGGTCGGCCTGGAAATACAGGCCTATATGGCCGGGATGGCTTCGCGCAGCGTTGCTCTCAACGGGCTGCAGGATAAAATAAGCATAGTCAACGGAGATATAAGGGATGCCGTGCAGCTATTCGGTCCCTCGAGCTTCGATGCGGTCGTGACCAATCCGCCTTACATGGAAAAGGGCGGAGGCCTTTTGAATCCGGAAGATGCCAAAGCGATATCGAGACACGAGATACTGTGCTCCCTAGAGGATGTGATATCCGTCTCCGCCAGGCTGCTGAGGCCCGGGGGAAAATTTTCGATGGTCCACAGACCGCACAGACTGGTGGATATAATATATAACATGCGCAAATATAATATCGAGCCGAAGCTGATGAGGCTCGTCCACCCTTCACCGGGAAAGAAGCCCAACCTGGTCCTGGTAAGCGGCACAAAGGACGGAAGGATCGAGCTCAGGGTACAGGAACCGCTGTACGTATACGACAGTTCAGGCAGGTATACTAAGGAAATAGACGAGATATACAGCAGGGATGCGGATGCGGACAACGGCGGCGGAAATGGCCGGGGATGAAGTTGCGGATGACTGCGGCGGAAATGGGCAGGGATGAAGCGTCTTACGGACCTGCCGGATCAAAGCATTGCACAGACTTGGACGGGGATGAAGCATTGCACAGACTTGGGTCAGGATGAAGTATCGTAGTACCATCAGTTAAAAATAAAACGCCGGAATGCCTGGTGCGGACCCGGCTGAAAGGCTGAGAGGGTATTGGAGAAAACAGGTACGCTATATTTAGTGGCAACACCCATAGGAAATCTTGAGGATATAACGCTGAGGGCTCTCAGGGTACTGAAGGAAGCCGACATCATTGCTGCCGAGGATACGCGGCAGACCCTTAAACTGCTCAACCATTATGAGATCAGGAATACACTTGTGAGCTACTTCGAACATAACAGGATCGAAAGGGGCGAATACCTGGTAAATCAGCTTCTTGAGGGGAAAAACGTGGCGCTGGTATCTGATGCGGGGACGCCAGGCATCTCCGATCCGGGGGAGGATCTTGTCAGGCTGGCTGTCAGCAAAGGGATACCGGTCACTATGGTGCCCGGACCCGCAGCAGTGATCGCCGGAGTCGTGCTGTCGGGGCTGCCCGCAGGCAGGTTCGCGTTTGAAGGATTCCTGCCGATGAACAAACGGGCAAGGCGTGAGAGGCTCGAGTCCTTCAGGAGGGAAACCAGGACGCTGGTGTTCTACGAAGCGCCGCACAAACTGATATATACGCTGAGGGATCTCAGGGATGTATTGGGCAACAGGAAGGCCGTGATTGCAAGGGAATTGACGAAAAAATTCGAAGAAGTCTGGCGCACCACCCTGGACGAGGCTGTGACCAGGTATGAAAATGAAGCTCCGCGAGGCGAATTCGTGATCATCCTGGAGGGCGCGGACGAGCGTGAACTGCATGAGGCGGAGATAAAAAACTGGGAGGGCATAAGCCTGGAGGAGCACGTCAGGATATATACGGACAGCGGCCTCGACAGGAAAGAAGCGATGAAAAGGGTGTCGGAGGACAGGGGCATCAGTAAAAGGGACGTATATAAAAGCCTTATAGGAAAATAAAAAGCCTTATAGGAAAATAAAAAGCCCGCCTAAAAAGCCGGGCTTTGATAAATATCAACTTGCATTACAGCCATAGATACCATGTACTGTTCATTTTATAATCTTCCGGGTGATTATTTCCTGAGTTCTTTCATGCATGCAGGGCAAATGTTCTTGCCTTTGTAAGAAGTGACATCCTTGGCATCGCCGCAGAATATACATGCCGGTTCGTATTTCTTCAATATAATGGTAGAACCGTCGACATATATCTCAAGTGCGTCCTTCTCAGCGATGTCGAGAGTTCTTCTCAGTTCTATCGGAAGGACAACTCTGCCAAGCTCGTCGACTTTTCTTACTATTCCTGTAGATTTCATACTCTTTCCTCCTTAACTAACATTATACGACATTATTTTATAAAAATATACTAACATAAATTCCAGTATGCGTCAACAATTAATTTATATAAATTCAAAAATTTGTTATTGAAAAACTGAAGGAACAGTTTCCGGCGATATGGGTAAGCCGGTTAAAAAGCGGCGTTCAAGATTGTTGCCGGTTTTTCTTCGCGCAGGGATCCTTTTTGGGGGCATTTCAGGCTGGAAAATCAACTGGAAAATTTGCAATCAGAATACGCAAAATTCGACATCTTATTTCCTGCGGTTCCGGCAAATTTTTTGTAGCTTCCGCAAACAATTATTAGTAATTATCAAAACAGATTTTCAATATAAATAACTGATCAGCAAATAACTGATCAGCTTTGCAGCAAACGGACATTTGCATGGATGTCAGCGTGAATATCCGCATGGATGACTTCACCATACACCGGATTTTGTCCGGAGAAACGGGAGGCAGCGTATGAACTATATCTGGGCGGGACTGTTGGCCATCGGATTCCTGGCAGGCATACTCAACGGCAGGATCGAAGAGGTGACGAACGCAGCATTCAGTTCAGCCGCCAGGGCGGTGGAACTGAGTATCGGACTGCTCGGGATGATGTGCTTTTGGTCGGGCATGATGAAAATCGTGGAAAGAAGCGGTCTGATAAATGTTATTGCGAAAGCTGCGCAGCCAATTCTCAGGCCTCTGTTCCCCGGCCTTGAAAATAATGACAGGGCAATGGGCGCCATTGTCATGAACATGTCTGCGAACTTCATGGGCCTTGGAAATGCAGCTACGCCGTTTGGGATAAAAGCAATGGAGGAGCTGCAGAAGCTCAACGGGAAAAAGGATACCGCAACCGATGCCATGTGCATGTTTCTCGTACTGAACTCGTCGGCGCTGCAGTTCATACCGACGACTGTGCTTGCCATCAGGAGCGATGCCGGCTCTGCGGCTCCGTCCGAGGTCATTGTGTGCATATGGGCGGCTTCGATATTCGCTGCCATAGCAGGAATACTCGCGGCAAAAGTCCTGATGCGGGTGTGGAGGCCCAGGTTGTCTGCCGGTATGAAACCAGGCAGGGCAACGGAGTTGAAACGATACAGTGGTAGGCCGGCGGCACTTAAGCAATACGGTAACAGGCCGGCGACGTCCAGGCGGTCTGATGGCATTTCGGCTGCGCTTAAGCAATACGGTAACAGGCCAGCGACGTCCAGGCGATTCGATGATATTTCGGCTGCGCTTAAGCAGTACGATGGTCTGTCGTCATTGTCTGAGCGATATGGGGGCATGTCGGCAATGCAAAAGGAACACACTGGCAGGTCAGCTACGTTATGAAAATCTCAGTTCTGACAGCCATATCTGCATATATGCTCCCTGTGGCCGTCATGGCAATACTGTGCGCAGGTCTCGCAAAGAAGGTCAAAATATTCGAGACTTTCACGGAGGGAGCTTCAGAAGGGATAACGACCGTTATCAGGATACTGCCGACACTGGTTGGCATCATGACAGCCATAGGCGTCTTCAGGGCATCCGGAGCCCTGGAAGCTGTCGTGAGTTTACTCGCTCCGGTCGCCTCGTTGTTCGGCATACCCGCGGAAACCATGCCGCTTGTTCTGATGAGGCCTGTTTCAGGCAGTGCTACCATGGCGATCGCCGCCGAAATCATCAACATGTACGGCCCGGATTCATACGTCGGAAGAGTGGCAAGCACGATGCTCGGCTCTACCGAGACTATCTTCTATACGCTTGCGGTCTATTACGGCTCCGTCGGCGTAAGGAACATAAGATACACACTGGTGGCTGCCCTGATTGCAGACGGCGTCAGTGCAGTTTCGTCAGCGCTTTTGTGTGTGCTGATCTTCGGCAGGTAGGAGTTATCAGGGTGACGGTTCCCGTGACAGGACCGTCCTCGTGGCAGGACCGTCCCCGTGACAGGACCGTCTCCGTGGCTGGATTTTCCCCGTAGCAGGTCCGTCCCGTGACAGGACTGTTCCCGAAATAAGACCGTCCCCCTGATAATCTGTAAGCAGGACCCACGAGGGGTTATTTCCCTGGGAAATATGGGGCTGGGTGTACAAAATTTGGGTTGTTGTGTGCCATATTGGCTGTTCTATTAAAAGCTAAATTACATAATACGGAATATTCAAAATTATGCAAACCAATTCATTGATAAAATTCAAAATACTAGCCATTCTGGCTTACAACAATCCAATTTTTGTACACTCTCCTCTTCTGATGTAGACAGAACTCAATAAATCAGGCGGAGGTTGCGCAGCAGGAGGCCAGCGTTGCTGTGCAGCCGCAGTGAGGTTTTCCGGATTATGTTTGATACGGTGAGCCTCAGCATGCCGAAGGTCGCTTCAGGGTCCGACAGGTACAGCCCTGCGGCGGCTCTCGTGATGAGCAGATACAGGCTGCTGTCCTTAAGCTTCCGGCATGCAGCGTCTGTCTTTTCTGCGAAAAAGATGAGCCTTTCTTCACATTCCTTAAGGTTTTTGTAAAATGAAGAGAAGTTCAGTTCCTCAGGATCATGGGATGTCCTTGCGCTTACCAGGGCGTCGAGCATCGAGCAGAAACCGCTGAGCCAGGGGAAACAGACCTCATCCAGCAGGTGCACCTCTTCGTCTGTAATGTCCGGGATGGAAGCGGCCGCATACATTGCCGCTATTCCCAGGAAGGTGTCGGCTGCTGCGCACAGTTCCCAGCAGGAGATCTCCCGAAAGCGCCTGAGATGATTGCTGCTCCACGTTTTCAGCATTTCCCTGCTTATAACGGGAGGGTAGTGCCTGTATGACTGGAGGTCTATATACATCTGCATGTACTTTTTGATTTTGGCTGAAACGTGCATGTGGGAAGGCAGGACGGCCAGTTTCAGCCTGCACCGTTCCGCATGGCACATCAGCGGCGGCCGGTTCTCCAGTTGCATTACCGACCGGTTCCTCAGTTGTACTGCTGGCTGGTCAATGCCCATAGCCGCCACATTGCATACCAGGTTCCTTGACGGATCCACGGCCGCAGACAGGCAGACCAGGAGATCCCGGATTTCCTTCTCATCCCTTATATCTTTTTTCTTCCTGTACATTTCAAGAGTTTCGGCAATGTAGTGGAGTGAGAGCATGAACGATACCAGGTCCTTGTAATCGGCGCCCGGGCACATCGAAAACAGGAAACAGCATGCTTTTTTTGCGTCAAACCGTCCAGGCAGGGTATCTTCTTCCGTTGCGCCGCTGCGCGCTGCTGAGGCCATAGGGCACTGCCTCAGTTCTTCCCGGGCAGCATTGCGCTGTCTGTATGCCTCAGGAAGGACCTTGCCTGCAAATTTCGCATAAAACGCTGCAGCCTCAGTTAGTTTCCCCATGAGCCCGGCCCCCTTCCGCCGATCCGTGACGGCTTGTCTTACAGAAAGATGCTCCCTGTAAATTTTATTTTCAGCAGAGACGATATATTCCGCCGGAGGAGGGTTTGATCGTATAAGGCATAACCAGTTGCAAAGACTATTGAACGTAATGTGTTTGCAAAGCGTCTGCAAAGTCTCTGCAAAGCGTCTGTTCAGGCCGCTGTTCAAGCTGCTATCCAGGTCGCTGTTCAAGCTGCTATCCAGGCCGCTGTTCAAGCCGCTATCCAGGCCGCCATACCAAATATTACTTGAAAAATGTATGTCCAAAATGTATATTAAAATAAGGCTGCAAATGGTTTAAGGCTTATTACCGCAGATATTTCGCAAAACTCTGGGAAAGATAAAATAAATATGGAGGAAACGAGATGGGAAAGAACACTTTTTACATCACCACACCGATATACTATCCAAGCGATAAGCTGCACATAGGGCATTCATATACAACCGTGGCCGCGGACGCGATAGCGAGATACAAGAGGCTCCGGGGCTACGACGTGATGTTCCTTACCGGGACGGACGAACACGGGCAGAAGATACAGCGCAAGGCTGAAGAAAAGGACGTTACGCCCAAGCAGTATGTGGATGAAATTGTCGCCGG
>JAAZKL010000122.1 GCA_012799845.1 Clostridiaceae bacterium | reverse complement strand
TGCTTTCAAGGAGCCTGGGCCAGAAGGACCAGGAAAAGGCAAACCGGGCGGCAAACACAGGTATATTCCTGGCCATAGTGAACTGTCTCCTGTTCGCGGTACTGGGACTGTTCTTCAGTAAGTATTACTTCACATCGCAGACAGATATCGAAGAAATAATCAACTACGGCACGGAATATCTGAGCATAGTCACTGTCTGTTCCTTCGGTCTCGCAGGCCAGTCTGTCTTTGAAAGGCTGCTCCAGTCAACGGGAAAAGCGTTTTTGTCAATGATAACGCAGTGCTTTGGAGCCGTACTCAATATGATACTTGACCCCATACTCATCTTCGGTTGGTTCGGACTGCCGGCCATGGGCGTCAGGGGAGCCGCGATCGCAACGGTCATAAGCCAATGCATGGCTGCGGCCCTGGCAATTGTATTCAACATTTTCCTGAACAGGGAAATACATCTGAAAATAGCGGAAATACGGCCCCGGGCTGAAATAATCAAAAGAATCGTCGCCGTCGGGGTCCCGATCACCATTATGATGTCGATAGGCTCAGCAATGATATACGGACTCAACAGGATACTGATCACATTCACCCCTGCTGCGATCGCCGTATTCGGCGTATACTTCAGGTTGGAACATTTTGTTTTCATGCCGGTTTTCGGACTCAGTACCGGCATAGTTTCGATAATCTCATACAATTACGGAGCAGGCAGCAAGCAGAGGGTCATACAGACAATAAGGCTCAGTATCCTTTACGCCACTGTCGTGATGATCGCGGGATTCGCACTGTTCCAGGCATTTCCCGCACAGTTCCTGTCGATGTTCAATGCTACAGAAGCAATGCTGGAGATTGGCGTCACTGCCCTGAGGATAATCAGCATCTGCTTTATACCCGCCGGCTTCTGCGTGATTTCCGGCTCCGTTTTCCAGGCGCTGGGCAGCGGAATGCCCAGCATGCTGGAGTCGATAGGGCGCCAGATCGCGGCGCTGCTGCCGCTTGCATACATATTGTCAAAAACGGGCGGGCTCGATGCGGTCTGGTGGGCGTATCCGCTGTCTGAAATCGTTTCAGTTGTGATGTGCGCAGCATTTCTGAGATATTTTTATGTGAAACGGATAAAGCCCCTGTCGGATAGCATTGCATGATCATTCCACGCTTTTCAGCGCCTCTGTCATCACGATGCTTCTGACTTTACGTGTCAGCAGGAGTTGTATCAGCAATGAGAATACCCCGGATCTGAACTAAGCTGTTGCTTATCGACACCCGGCTGTTGGATATCTGAACTAAGCTGTCGCTCGTCGGCACCAAACTGTCGGGCATCATCTCCAGATTGTTGAACGTCGGAATTAGGCTGTCGGGCATCGGAGCCAGGCTGCCGAACTCCGGCGGCCTGTGATACAGCCTCTCCAAGCGATATCAGTTCCTGATCGTTCTCAACAACGGTGAGCAGCACAGTGCGGTTCCCGCCCCCGTCCATTTTCCTTATGCTGACCGCCATTTCCATTACTGCCTCTGTTTTATCCGCATCGATCATTTTGCGGTATTCGCCGGCACTTCCGGCATTTTTACAACTGCGTAGCCCTGTTCTTCCGCTTCATGCCCCGGATCATGTTCCTGGTGCTGTCATCGGTCATTTTTGATTCGATGATCTTCTGAAGCGCCTTGTTGTAAGTGAAGTCATCCAGATCGCTGTTCTTGAGGTATTCCAGCGTCTTCTCCGGCTGCTTTGCAAAGCATTCGGCCAAAGCCCAGGCCACGGCCATTTTCACATAATAGCCGTCATGCTTTATGCGAACCAGCAGACCAAGTAAATCATCAATATGATCTTCGTCAGTGAAATAAAAGATGCCCATCACTACAGCGAAGCGCAGTTCGAACTCTTTGTCGGAGTTAAAATAAGGCTGCAGGAAGTCCCAGACAAGTTCCCTGTTTTCATTGACAAATTTCAAACACGCACAAAAGCTGTCGCACAACGACCAGTTGCTTATCTTTGGGATAAACTCCCTGACAAGCTGCAGTCTCTCCTCGACATCGGTTTTTGCAGATCCGATGATGAAGCCCTTGAGCATTACCTCCTCAAAGAATTCGTCATCGGCAGTACTAAGGTATGTCCGCCAGTCAGTTGCCGCTATTTCCCGTGCGACCGAGCGCAAAAGCGGCAGCCGTACGCCAAGCATATTGCTGACGCCTGGCAGGAGCCCCGAAGCAAACTTCCTGTACTTTTCATCGGAAAGCGACTTGAGCCTGGCCTTGATTTCCTTTTGCATGACGATCCTCTCCTGCTGTACGCAAATTCACGTCCGGTTGCAAAAAAACTATTACCGGGGCATGTACCTTTCTCTCAGCAGCCTGATTTCCTG
>JAAZKL010000121.1 GCA_012799845.1 Clostridiaceae bacterium | reverse complement strand
CCTTATGGTATGAAAAAGTCACATGCTCGAATGTGATATGATATCCGTTATCCACATGGTTTTCAGGCACACGCACGAGATCATCCGGAGCATCGAGCACCTCCCGTATCCTGTCGGCCGACGCGGAACCCTTTGAATATATTTCAAACATCCTTGTTATTGAGAGCATGGCGTTCAGAATTATTGTGAAATAGGTCAGGAACGCGATGATCTCGCCGGATTTGGTGAGGCCGGCGTTTATCCTGAAAGCTCCCACTATGATCACGAGCGTCAGACCCAGGTTGAGCAGCAGGTTCATCGCGGGGTTGGTCAATGTCATCGTGATCCCGGCTTTTGTTTCGTTTTTTACCACCTCGTGGTTCACTTCATGGAAACGTTCCTTTTCATATGCCGTTTTGGACAGCGCCTTTATGACGCGTATGCCCGCAATGTTTTCGCGGACAGTGCGTACAAGCTTGTCTATTGACCGCTGGGATTCCGAAAACAACGGGAGGCCCTTCTTTGAAATGAGATAGACCAGCAGTATGATAAACGGAAGCATCAGTATCAATGTGAGGGACAATACCGGTTCAAGGGCAAGAGTGACGATGATGCCGCCCAGCAGCAGAATGGGCGCACGGACGCCAAGACGCTGCATCATCCCGATCATACGGTGGATGTGGTATGTATCGTTTGTCAGCCTCGATTCCAGGGAGGGGATGGTGAATTCGTCCACCTGCCTGCAGGACATGTATGATATTTTTTCAAAAAGGTCGTGCCGGATAATTTCCACGGCATCCCGCGCAACCTTAGATGCCATCCTGTTTGCTATGACGTTCGTTATATATGCGGTGGCTGCGCATATGAACATGATGCCGCCCCAGATAAATATGAGTTTGACATTGCGAAGCGGCACGATGTCATCTATGGTATAGGAAAGGATCCAGGGTATGAGCAGATCCATAATTGTACCTGTGAACTTGATCGTCAGCCCAAGGATCATTCGCGGGACATACGGCCTCAGATAGGAAAATATCATTTTCATGGACCATCTATCCTTCTCTCATTTCCGCAACTCTTTTCATGATACGTTTCTGATGAAAATTTGTCAATGAATCGGTCCTGGCCGGTCGATCAGACAGGATGGTCAACCTGTTCTTTTTTTGAGATAATATTATGGAATACCAGATAATTTTATGGAAACACTGCTGAAAGATAGAAAGGCAACATAAAGAAAAAAAGGCATGAGAAAGGTAACATAATGACAAAAAGAAAGATATGAGAAAGGTGATCGAATGAGGGCTGTAATACAGAGAGTAGAAAAAGCCAGGGTCGTGATCGACGAACGCCCTGTCGCGGAGATATCGAAAGGACTGCTGATCCTGGTAGGGGTCGGCAATAATGACACGGAGGCCGATGCCGATTATTTGGCTGAGAAGACGGCCGAACTCAGGATATTCGAGGATGACGACGGGAAGATGAATCTGTCCGTAAAAGATACAGGGGGCGAACTGCTGGTCGTTTCGCAGTTTACGCTGTACGGTGACGTCAGGAGAGGCAGGAGGCCTTCTTTTACAGATTCCGCGCGCCCGGAGAAAGCCATCCCGCTGTACGAGTATTACGTGGAAAAACTGAAGCAGATCACAGGGACAGATGTGAAAACAGGGGTGTTTGCCGCGCACATGCATGTAGAACTGGTCAACGACGGTCCTGTCACCATATTGCTGGACAGCGGGAAGCTATTTTGAAAAAGTTATCCTGATGGAAGACATTCCGATTGAGGATATACCAAAGGAAGATATTCAGATAAAAGTTATCCTGGTGGAAGCTGTTCTGAACGAAGTTTTTCTGAAGGAAGCTGTTTTCAGAGGCCGCCCCGGGGGTAACTATTCCGAAGACCGATCGTGAGCCGGGTTCCAGGCGCTGTGGCTGACTGCCGGGGCAACGGTATCGATACGCGCCTGTTCTGAATTGTGAAATATCTGGGTGGCATTATCTGAACGGCATAATAAAGGAAAACATCGAAAGGGGAGTGTTTGCATGTCGGGTATTATCGGCACCAACGTTGTAACACAGGTAGGATTCATAGTGAGGGATATTGAGAAGGCTAAAAGGAAGTTCGCTGAATTTCTTGGCGTAGAACCGCCTCCGCATTTTGACGGAGGGAAATATGAAGTGACCGGCACTACGGTTGAGGGCAGGCCTGCGCCGGATGCCAACTGTCTCCTGGCCTTTTTTGATGTTGGACCCAATGTACAGATCGAACTGATCCAGCCCAACGGCGCCAAAAGCACCTGGCAGGATTTTCTGGATACGTATGGCGAGGGGATCCATCACATAGCATTCAATGTGAAGAACATGGACAGCAAGGTAAAGGCCTGTGAAGACTTTGGCATGAAGTGCCTGCAACGGGGCAGGTACGGCGACGGAAACGGGGAATACGCCTACATGGATGCACGCAGTGAACTGAAATGCATCATCGAGCTGCTGGAAAGCTACTGACGGCAGATGTAAGCTAAACGCAGGCCAAACAGGCGGCACACATAATGGTTGGTTCACTGCCGTTATGTCAACATTATTGACAGAATGACTTCATCGTTATATTGTAAAATATGCCATCTTATTTAAACGAGGCAAAGGTATCCCCGCGTAAAACGAGGCAACAGCACCCACGCTTGCACCGTTGTATAAGATGGGCTCCAGTTTGTTGTATGCGCAGGGTGAAACCAGGTGGTAAGGAAGTCGTTAGTTAACGCAGTTGCGGTACTGCTCTTTATCGCGATAGTTCTGATGCTGGTAACGGTTTATGCTACGAATGGCAGGAAAGGTTACACGGTTGTTTTTTACGTGTTTACAGCAGTATGTGTGGCTGCATTTGCCTCCTTTATACACATGTTCGTGGCAAAGGACCGCATGTGCGACGGATTGTTCATGGGGCTGGTTCTGCTGCTGACGGTCGGCCTGCGGGCATTGTGGGTGTTTAAGGTACCGACTCTTCCAATAAGCGACTACCTCGCCAACCAGTCATATGCTTTCTATTTCATAAATGGTTTTTTCAATGCCTATGATCCTTCGTATTCCGTTTTCCCGCATAAAATGAGTTATCCCCTGGTCATACAGCTGATCTACAAGTTCACCGGAGTTGATATAAATGCTGCAAAAGCACTGAACATAGTCATGTCTGCAGGTTCAGTCGTCCTGCTGTATCACATTGGAAAGCTCATGCTCGATAACAGGGCAGGGAAAACCGCCGCCCTCATGTTTGCACTGTGGCCGGCACAGATAATGTTCAATTCCGTGCTTGCACCGGAGCACATTTTTGTGTTTTTTCTCCTGCTGACAGTTTACTGCCTTCTGAACATCAAGCCGCAGGCTTTGTTCAGGCGTGAACTGCTGTTTGCCGTATTCACAGGTATATCCGCCGCCGCGTCGCAACTGTTCAGGCCGGTCATATATGTGCTGTTTCCTGCGATATTTGTCTATATCGTTGTTTTGTGTCAGCATGCGGGAGCATTTCTGCAAAAAGTGATCATGAAGGTACTGTTGCTTGGTGTGGTCGTGCTGAGCTATTTTGTAAGCCTGTATTGCATAAACCTTGCAGTACAGCCTGTGACCGGGGTCGATATAACCAGGTCATCCCCCGGCATGAGTCTGCTGATGGGGACCAACTTTGAATCCGACGGCACATATAACGTCGAAGATGCAAGCTATATGCGCGAATATGACTTTGATTATGAAAAGGTGCACTCTGCGGCGAAAGAAGCCGCCATTGGCAGGATAAAGGATGATCCTGTCAGGTTCGCCAGCCTGGTCGCCAAAAAGTACGGTATCATATGGGGAAATGAAAGCTACGCGCTGGAGGGCGCTTTGTCAAATGTGGATGAAAGAAGCGTCGATACGAATTTGCTATCGCTGCTTACGCCATTGCTTGAAAAGTGCAGCCAGGCGTACTATATTGCCATATTGCTGCTTGCTTTACCGGGGAGCATCTTTGCACTGAAAGACAGTGAGTACGGGATGGCTGTTCCCTGCCTTGTGCTTTTTGGATTCGTGGTGTCGTTCTGTTTTCTTGATGCGAAGAGCATAAATCATGTCCCTGCTGTTCCGATGTTCTTCCTCATCGGCGGAACAGGCCTGATCAGCATGATGGATGCCCTTTCTGAAGCATCGCTGTCGTTTGATTATGAGGAGCCTGACAAAACAGCCGGCGCTGTTTTCAGAGTTTTTACGGTTTTCGTCTGCGCTGCCGTTTTTGCAACGGTGGTCCTGATGAGCAGGAACGATAAAGGGATCAGGCGGCACGTAGGCGTTGTTATGCCGGCCATATATTCAAATGGCGTATTGTACGAAACAGATCCCATGCCTGTTCCGATAAAGGGCATGATCCTTGTGCCTGACTATCTGCTTGCAGAAATGACCGGTGCTGAATCAGAACTGGGCGAGGGGAACAGGATCATCCTGAGCAGGGGCGCGCGGAAACTGGTGTTTGAACTCGAAAGCTCCATCGTCAGTATAAATGGCCAGGCCAGGGACATAGGAGTGCCGGTCACGGTGATGCAAGGGGCAGTATACATCCCGCTGAGGGCAGCCGCAGAGGGGTTGGGCCTTACAGTGAACTATTTTCCTGAGACTTCAAGGATAGAGATCCGAAGCCCGGAAACCAGCCCTGGTGTGCAGGAATATACCCCGAATACCCGCAAACCAGCCCAGGGTGTGCAGAAATATACCCCGAATACCCGCAAACCAGCCCAGGGTGTGCAGAAATTCAACTAAAGTGTGTGTTTTCCCAGCATTTTATGGATTTATTTCATTATCTGGCGACATAATATCTCTTATAGCCCATTATGGTAAATGAAAAATTTCAAAACTGCGGGCATTTCTTGCATTTTTGAACAATCAACGATTATTTCCCGTTATTCACGGATATTTCCGGTTACTTCCCGATCTATTACCTGTCCTCGCGGGATGCTGTCACAGGTTATTACCTGCCCTCACGGAAATCCTCGCGGAAACCCTCACGGGAGCAAACATACTTGTTGAAAAAATATTGGTTTATAGTATATAATATATGTTATCATCAATTGTTAATATTTCTTCAGCTGTGATGGAAGTTATGGTCCGTGATGCTTCTGGCAGAGAGCCGGTGGCTGGTGCGAACCGGCAGAAGGCTGGATCTTTCCGCTTCCGGAGCTGCCGGCGATGAGTCGGGGGCTGGTACCCTTTACAGTACCAAACGAGAGGTCGGCCTTACAGGCCGGCAATGTGGGTGGCAACGCGGATTCCTTCCGTCCCATGGCAGAGCATGGGTCAGGAAGGTTTTTTATTATACGCGGGCAGGTGTCATACAGGTATCTGCAGGCAGGCGTTACGCAGGCATCTGCGGACAGGTGTCATACAGGTATCTTCAGGCAGGCGTTACGCAGGTATTTTGCAAGCACATGCAGGAAAGCATTAAGCAAGCACACGCAGGCAAACACTACATAAGTATTCGCGGACAATGAATATGAAACTGATTGAAATCAGACAGGAGGTAAGCATATGATCGATATTAGGTTGGTCCGGACGGAACCTGAACTTGTAAAGGAAAACATTCGGAAAAAATTCCAGAATGAGAAACTGGGACTGGTAGATGAGGTCCTGGAGCTGGACAGGCAGTACAGGGAAACGAAGACACGCTGCGATGAGCTCAGAAGCCAGCGCAACTCCATCAGTAAGGGTATCGGCGCCCTTATGGCAAAAGGACAGAAAGAGGAAGCCGAAAAGAACAAGGCAAAGGTCGTTGAAATCAACAATGAGCTTGGAGAACTGGCAGAGCTGGAGGTAAAGCTGGAGAATGAGATCAGGGGCAGGATGCTGCTGATACCCAACATAATCGACGACTCCGTGCCCATCGGCAGGGACGACAGCGAGAATGTAGAAACAGAGCGCTATGGTGAACCCAAAGTGCCAGATTTCGAGATCCCTTATCACGTTGATATCATGGAGAGGCTGCGCGGCATCGACCTGGACAGCGCCAGAAAAACCAGCGGCAACGGCTTTTACTACCTGTGCGGGGATATAGCAAGGCTGCATTCTGCAATTCTGACCTATGCGCGTGATTTCATGATAGACAGGGGATTCACATACTACATCCCGCCTTTTATGATCCGCAGCGAAGTCGTCACCGGGGTCATGAGCTTTACTGAAATGGAAAACATGATGTACAAGATCGAAGGTGAGGACCTGTACCTGATCGGCACCAGCGAGCACTCCATGATCGGAAAATTCATCGATACGATCCTTGATGAAGACCAGCTTCCGCAGGCGCTGACAAGTTATTCCCCGTGCTTCCGCAAAGAGGTGGGTGCCCATGGGATAGAGGAACGCGGCGTTTACCGCATACACCAGTTCGAGAAGCAGGAAATGATCGTTGTCTGCAAGCCGGAAGACAGCCCGGAATGGTTCAGGAAGCTATATATGAACACTGTGGATTTCTTCCGCTCGCTGGATATCCCCGTTCGCGTCCTTGAATGCTGTTCCGGAGATTTGGCTGACCTGAAGGTCAAAAGCGTAGATGTCGAGGCATGGTCGCCGCGCCAGCAGAAATACTTCGAAGTAGGGAGCTGTTCCAACCTCGGAGACGCACAGGCCCGCCGCCTGCGCATCCGTGTGAGGGACAAGGAGAAAGGCAACTACCACCCGCACACGCTGAACAATACTGTAGTGGCTCCGCCGCGCATGCTTATAGCGTTCCTTGAAAACAACCTGAACGAGGACGGTACAGTCCGCATTCCGGAGCCGCTCCAGGTATACATGGGCGGAAAAAAGCTGATTGGGTAAGAAGAAACAGCGCCAGTGAAATGAGAAAATTACATTGAGTGCACAAACAAACGAGTAAAAGCCAAATACGATATACTATGCTATTGCATTCTTTTATAATCATATGGTATTATATGCATGTTATCACTGCTGAAAGGCAGAAACGAAAGGTGTAATGTTTTATGATAGCATTCAGCAATGCATCAAAGTCATAAAACTGAATAGTGGCATAGCAGGATACCGGCTGTATAATTAAACCAACAGCAGACGTTGCTGTTAGCTGTTTACCGTCTGTTGTTATAGTGCAGGGGATCAGTACCCGTTTGGCTGTCGGGGTCGCTTTATTTTGCTATGCCGAACCATGTAGCCTTTCGTGAATACTGCAGAATATTTGGAGCACATCGAAAAGGTGTGCTTTTTTGTACACAAACAAGTTTGCAAATTTTCAGATCTGTAATTCGACCGCGGTTCGCAGCACTGAATGGAGGCTGCTTTCCGCGGTTTTCTATTTTACGGATGAACACCCCGGATTTGATACTGAAAGGAGAATATTTATGAGAGTGAGTTTTTGGTCCAATATCGAGGCAAACACGAAAACAATGAAACGGGCAGCACAACCTGCCCGGACTGAGCGATCGATGCAAACAGAGCAAACAGTACAGGCTGTGCAAACAGCGCGAACAACGCAAGCAACACAAACTGTAAAACCAACGCAACTAAAGCAGTCAACGCGATCAGGACTGACGATACTTAAACAG
Source organism: Clostridiaceae bacterium (assembly GCA_012799845.1). Classification (GTDB taxonomy): domain Bacteria; phylum Bacillota; class Clostridia; order Acetivibrionales; family DTU013; genus DTU013. The sequence goes on along the minus strand of JAAZKL010000121.1, from coordinate 1,942 downwards.
ATAATGGAGGTAATCGAACTTGAAACTGATAGATTATGGATTTGTCCCGGCAATGGTGCCGGAAAACGAAAGCGGGATCCCCGCGCGGGTCACATCTGTACACAGGGAGCGTTATGAGCTTGTATGTGAACATGGGACGGTATACGGAGTGCTCAAACCGGCCGTGTACTTCCACAGCAGGTCGGAGAGCATTCCTGCGGTGGGCGATTTCGTAATGATAAATTATAATGCAAATGGAAACAGCCAGATAACGAAAACACTCGAGAGGAAATCATTCTTTTCGAGGCGTGATCCGACACCCGGCCGAGGAGAACAGGCTGTTGCCGCAAACTTTGACTATGTATTTGTCATGCAGTCTCTGAATGACGACTTTAACATCAGGAGGCTGGAGAGATATGCGACTCTCGCATGGCAGTCCGGCGGGATACCTGTGGTCGTCCTGAGCAAGGCTGATCTGGCCGATGATGCTGCCGACCGGGTCAGGGCGGCGGAAAAAGCAGCAAGGAATGTGTGCGTTCACGCGGTAAGTGTGAAAACAGGTTATGGGATCGATACTCTCGGCGAATACCTGAAGCCCAGGAAGACCATAGTATTGCTGGGGTCGTCCGGCGTCGGCAAATCAAGCCTCGTCAATGCATTAACCGGCAGAGATATCATGGCTGTCAATGAAATACGCGAGGCAGACTCAAAAGGGCAACATACTACTACTTACCGCCAACTGTTCATGCTCGGCAGCGGGGCATTGATCATCGACACTCCGGGAATGCGCGAGCTTGGAATGTGGGATGTCAGCAAAGGCCTCGGCGAAGCATTCGATGATGTGGAGCGCTTTATTGGACTTTGCAGGTTCAGCGACTGCCGTCATCAGACAGAACCCGACTGCGCGGTAAGGGCGGCGATCGTGAGCGGACAACTTCCGCACGCGCGCTGGGAGAGTTATTTAAAGCTGAAGCAGGAAGCGCGGTACGCAGATGACAGGGAAGGCTATCTGCAGGGAAAAAAGATGCGGGAAAAGGATATTGCCAGGTATCAAAAACAAAGACAGGGCAACCGGGCGGATGACCAGCTTACGGGCTACGAGGATCGACGGAATATTGGCCGTATGGATCACAGGCATGCTGACTGCGTGGATAATAGGTATTCGGGCGGTATGGATCGCCGGCATACAGACTATGGAGATTACCGGAATAAGAGCCATTTGGATCGCCGGAATACAGGCTGCCCGGATTATAGGCATACGGGCTGTTATGAGAGTTTCACCTGCAAGGTATGTGGCACACTTGTGCTTCCTGAAGGAGCCGGCAGCCAGCACCGCAATCATTGCCCGAAATGCCTGTCCAGCGTTCACGTGGACAACGAGCCGGGCGATCGCGCGTCGCTGTGCAAGGGTATAATGGATCCTATCGGCGTATGGGTGCGCAAAAATGGTGAATGGGCGATAATCCATCGCTGCCGTGAATGCGGCGAGCTCAGCTCAAACAGGATAGCTGCGGACGACAACCCGGCACTGCTGATGTCCATAGCCGTCAAGCCGCTGGCAGCACCGCCGTTCCCGCTGGCACAATTGGAAAAGGGTTTTAGCAATGAATGAAGGAGGGACTTATATGAAACAAGGCATTACAAGGAGAAGATACAGGCTTCTTGCGGATTTCCCAATGGTCCACAGGTTCCTTGCCGATATTTATTCGATCGACACACTGAACAGCTATCTGCTGCCGCAGTTTTTCGAGTATGCGCACACGCATCCCGCCTTTCAGCACAGGCTGGCGCATCGGTTCGGCTTATGGGAGGACGGTGGGAAACTTGTTGGGATCACGTGCTTTGAGATGAACATCGGCGAGTGCTTTCTTGTGACGGACCGCGGGCACTCGTTCCTGTTACCTGAAATGCTTGAGTACGCTGAAAGGGAACTGTCGGCTGAAGATAACGGCAGACGAACACT
>JAAZKL010000120.1 GCA_012799845.1 Clostridiaceae bacterium | reverse complement strand
GCGGCTTTGGCGCATCTGGCCTATTAAGTTTAAAGAACAATTCTCCCTCGGAAGCAGTTCTCCCCGGGGAGTAGCCCTTTTTTAAACTGTCTGTCCCGTTACCTTGCCGAATGAAAAAACTCGTACAGTTTCTCAGCCATCGGTCTGCTTATGCCGTCCACCGCCTGAAAATCGTCCACACCTGCCTGCCTCATACGCGCCACTGAGCCAAAATGCTTAAGCAGCGCCTTTTTCCGCTTCGGCCCGATCCCCTCCACCTCATCGAGTATGGATCCGGAGTACCTTTTCGACCTCAGCTTCCTGTTATATTCCAATGCGAACCTGTGGGCCTCGTCCTGGATCGATGTAACAAGCCTAAGCGCAACGAGATTCCCTGACAGGTCGATTTCCTTCCCTGGCACCACCAACCCGCGGGTCCTGTGCCTGTCATCCTTGACCATCCCGCATATCGGGATGTCGACATCGAGGTCCTTCATCACCTGTCCCGCGGCATTGACATGGCCGATGCCGCCGTCGACCATGATCAGGTCAGGCAGTTTGCTGAACCTGCCCGGCGCCTTTTTTCCCGGGCCAGGGTCCCCCGTATCGATTTTTTCCTTTATGGCATGTTTTAATCTCCTGAACAGTACTTCCTGCATGCTTGCGTAGTCGTTCTGCGTATCGGTGGACCGTATCCTGAATCGCCTGTATTCCTTCTTTGCCGGCATCCCGTTCTCGAACACCGCCATGGACGCCACTATCTCGGAAGACCCTGTATTCGATATGTCATAAGCCTCGATCCTTCCAGGCGGCCCCTCGAGCCCCAGCATTCCGGCAAGCTCTTTCAGCCCTTTCTGCACCCCATCGGCTTTTCATCTCTTCATTGAAACGTTCCAGTTCGATCCTGGCATTCTTGGCGACCATTTCCACCATGCGGACCTTTTCGCCTCTTTTGGGCACCCGCACATGGACCCTGCGGCCTCTCCTGGAACCCAGCCAGTCCTCTATAAGCTCCCTGTCCTCGACATCTGCGCCTGTAATGATTTCCGGCGGTATCATATCCGCTGTCCCGTAAAACTGTTTGAGGAAGGATGAAGCTGTCTCCGCCAGTTCAGCCTCTCCGCTACCCTGGACAATAAAATGCCTTCTCCCCAGCAGTTTCCCGTCCCTGATAAAAAACACCTGGATGCAGGTATCCGTGTTGCTCGCGGCAAATCCAACGATATCCTGGTCAGCGCCTGATACCGAAAAGACTTTTTGCTCCTGGGCTATGTTCCTGACGCTCGCGAGCTTGTCCCTCAAAGCGGCCGCCTGTTCAAAATCCAGCCTTTCAGCCGCATCGCGCATCTGAAGCTCCAGCTTCCCGATTATCGCATCCATTTTTCCATCCAGGAACGAACATACGTCCCGCACCACCGCCTGGTACTCTTCCATACTCACCTGTCCCGTACATGGCCCGAGGCACTGCTTTATATGGAAATTCAGGCACGGTCTGCTTTTGCCGATATCCCTGGGCAGGACACGCTTGCATGTCCGTATCGGGAATATTTTTTTGATCAGGTTTATCGTGTCGCGAATCGACTGAACATTGGGATACGGGCCGAAATACCTGGCCCCGTCTTCTTCGACCCGCCTTGTCATATATATCCTCGGGAATTCTTCGTTCACTGTGATCTTTATATAGGGATATGTTTTGTCGTCCTTGAGCAGGATGTTATAGCGCGGCTTTTTGTCCTTGATGAGGTTGCACTCCAGGATGAGCGCCTCGAACTCCGTGTCCGTTACGATATATTCGAATTCCGCGATCTTATCCACCATCGCCTCTACCTTGGGCGAATGGGCGGCAGACTCCTGGAAATATTGCCTGACCCTGTTCTTCAGCACCTTCGCCTTGCCGACATATATGATAGAGCCGTTTTTGTCCTTCATAATATAAACGCCCGGTTTATCGGGCAGTTTTGCTAACTCTTTCTGAATATCGAACATGATCTAGACGTTCTCACCTGTATCCGACAATAAATAACTTTCCAGTTCTGAAACAGCTTCAGCCTCGTCGCTTCCCTCCGCTGTCAGCAATATGACCGAATCACCCTTGATGCCGAGAGATAAAACTCCCAGCAGGCTCTTGCCGTTAGCCTTCCTTTCACCCTTCGATATCCATATGTTCGACTCAAAGCCGGTAGCCTTCTGTATGAAAATCGCTGCAGACTTCGACTGCAACCCCTGCGGGTTCTTTATCAGAATTTCTTTTGATATCATTATTTACCTCCGTATAACTATAATTTCATCTGCTGTCCCGTATATTCCAAAGGCACTGCAAAAGAAAAGCCATGCTTCACTGGCACGCGCGTGCCCCGTAAAAGTTCCGCCTTTGCTTCTTTCGTTGCCTTGCACATTCTCATTATACCAAATGTATTTCTTCAATACCATATTATCTTTAAGAAACGTCCCCAAACGACAGATGGCCGGCACATCAGCATCAAGGGCAGCAAAAAAAGCGGACCCGGGTCCGCCCTCTCATGCAGCCTTTAGTTTGCCTGTCGTGATCCAACCACGCCCCTGCTCATGCTGAAGCCATGTCTCATGCCGAAGCGGCTCCTTCAGGATTCCTTCCGTGCATTTGACCTGTTATTGTTCAGATAATGATGCTCCATCAGGATACCCATCCCAAAGGAGTAAATCAGGAAGTTGACCAGTCCGTTCACAGCGGATCCCAACCAAAAACTCTGCTGGGGGATGATAAGTATGATAACGAATTTGAAAAGCGTGGCGGTTATCAGCCCCGTAATGAATTCAATGAATATGCTGTTCTTCTGGCTGAACGCTTTGAGGATCATCCTGCCGATGTAAATGCATGCCGGTACGGCAGCCATGATCAGCAATATGATGTACAACAGCGGAGCTATAAGCGTCAGCAGCAGTATGACCAGCAGCGAAGTCGCTCCGATGAACGACAGCATGCCAAGCACCATTTTCCTGCCCGGATTCTTTTCCAGGTTCCTTGAAATAATGCTGTATTTGCTCCTGGAGATCAGCAGCGTCAGCACCCCTGTCAACAGCACTGCCAGCATGAACAGTATCAGGACGCTGAGCCTGAGATAGGAAAACGCATCTATATCAAGATTAACGGACTCGCCGAGTATCCTCACTTCCTGTCCTCGAATAACAGCACCTTCAGTTTTTTCAAGAGAGCCGATGGATATCACATCGCCCGCGATCCTGGCCCCGCCTTTCAGTGTCACTTTACCGAATATCGATACCACCTGCCCGGTGACCTCCGCATCGATTTCCGAATCACCGAACACAGTAACGACGTGGCCGTAGACCCGGCTTTTGACTGTAACATTGCCCAGGACAACTATGATATTTCCCTCAACAGGTACCGTTACCGCAGCATCTTCAAATATCTTTATCGCATCGCCGTTTTCAGAGATCACATATACGCCTTCTCCCAAAACAGGGACGGCCGACGCCATCAAAAGTGTCAAAATGACAAGGAATGCCGCCAGTTTCTTCATTCAGCTTCCTCCCCGGTGTGTGTACCAATATAATGGATGAGTTTCTGGATCCCCAACAGCATCAGTATCAGCACTATGAACACATAGTAATATGATCTGACGATTGAGACCGCGACATCCGCCACGACTGTGAACGCATTCGCAAGCAATCCTGCCAGGTCTTTCACAGCGCCAAGTATCGCAGAAGTCACGGTTGAGAACGATCCGAAGTATTCGCCGATTTTTTCGAATGCACTGATCAGACTTCCATATTTCATATCCGTCACAAAAATGAACAACAGGATGATGGAAAGCAGGGTCGCGCAATTGTAGAGCCATACGATCGTCTTTGCGCTTTTTTCTCTGCGCTGGTTCTCTATCAGTGCCACTTTATCCATAACCCTGGCTTCAAAATCATCCGGAGGCTCGATTTCCACCTTTTCATCCAGTGTTGCAAATATGGCTTCCATGCAGTTGTATTCGTCGCTGCATTCCCTGCAAGCCTTCAAATGCTCTCTGAACTGTATTTCTTCGGCTTCATCCATTTCTGCGTCAAAATACTTCATCATGAGCTCTTTCGATGTTTCACAGTTCATAAAGCCTCCTCCTTTCTTTCCTGCATCAACGCCTCTCTCAGCATCAACCTCGCCCGGTACAGCCTGTTCTTGATTATTGTCATCGGCTGGCCAAGGACCCTTGTCATTTCTTCATACGATAACCCGTTCTGGTGGAACAGTATTATCGGCGTCCTGTATTTCTCAGGCAGTTCCTGTATCGCCCTCCGGATCCTTTGGGACTGTTCCTTCCTCAGGTAGCTTTCTTCTGGCGTATCCACGCTGTCTGGCAGTTCCCCGACCTCATCTATCGACGCTGAATTGACCTTCTTTTTCCTGTGTATATCCAGACAGAGGTTGGTGGCAATGCGAACCGCCCAGGTGGAAAACTTATATTTTGGATCATAACGGTCAAGGGCTTTGTAGATCCTGATAAAGACTTCCTGGGATACGTCGCTGACCTCTTCCTTGTCATTGATCATATTATAAACGACGCTGAATATCAATTTTTTATATCGTGTCACCAGTTCTTCGAAGTATTCATGCTGCCCTGTCAGACACTTCTGTATCAGATCATAGTCGGTCAGCTCCAATCGGTTCTCACCACCTTGCCTATATATGATTATACGACAAAAAAAGTTCTGTGTCTGCAAGCAGAAGGGGGACAGTTCTCTGGTAAGTAAAAGGCAGGGGGACAGTTCTGTAAAAGTGATGGGACAGTTCTCTGGTAAGAGGTGGGGGGACGCTTTTCTGGAAGAGGTAATGGGACACTCCCCTGGAAAAGGTATGGGGACACTCCTCTACAATGCAGAGAGATGCTGCGAGTTGAGGAGTGTCCCCTATGCGAGTCGAGAAATGTCCCCTATATGAATTGAGGAGTGTCCCCTGTACGGGTTACAAAATGTTCCTTCTGTTTAACCTGGCGGGGACACTTTCCGATAATATAGGTAAGGGGACACTTCTCCGCAATGCAGAGAAACGTTGCAGATTGAGAAATGTCCCGCTTTAGTCGATTAGTTGAGAACTGTCCCCGGGGTGAGGGTGATGCCATGATCGTGAAAAATGTGACTCGAAAAACTATACTTGCAGACAAGTGCGAAATCGCATCGACCTTCTTCGCAAGGCTCAGAGGCCTCCAGTTCAGGAAAGAGTTCTCTCCAGGATATGGTCTGCTTATAACGCCCTGCAATTCGATCCACATGTTTTTTATGAGATTCCCGATAGATGCTCTGTTCCTGGATTCCGAAAACAGGATAGTCCATATTTGTGAAGGGATCAAGCCATGGAGAGTATCCGGGAACGTTAAGGGCGCCTGCTGTGTACTGGAACTGCCGTCGGGCACCGTTTCCTCAACAGGCACTGCCGCAGGCGACATCCTGGACATGCAGCCCTGATTATCGTAACTTATCTTCTTAACTGATCAGGCACTGCTGTACCGTCTTTACAACTTCGGCAGTTTCTGCTCTGACATTGGACCTTCGGCATTTTATGCACTGGCACTGCATCCTTATCATTTCAGCCGCTTCCACATTATTATGGCATCCTCGTTGTTGTCTGCATAATACCCCTTTCTCACGCCGCCATCTTCAAACCCGTATTTTTCATACAGGTACCTGGCGCTGTCGTTGCTTCTCCTGACCTCAAGCGTAAGCGCCGCCAATCCGCGTTTTTCAGCCTCTTCCAGCAATGCCCGCATCAGTGAGCCGCCAATGCCGCAGCGTCTGAAATCAGGGTGGACCGCTATATTGGTGATATGACCCTCGTCCAGTACCAGCCACATGCCCGCATAGCCGACAGCCTTCCCGTCGGCCACGGCGCAGAAATAAACCGCATTGTCATTATGCAGGAATTCATCCGTTATCGACTGCCTGGACCAGGGGATCTCAAAACTCAGGTTTTCCACAACCATTATGTCATCTATATGATCTTCACATGCCCTGGCGATCTTAAAACTATTCAGCATCCCTGACAACATCCTCCGCTATTCCCGGTTATGCCTGCCGGTTTATCACAGGGACTCCCCCGCCTGTTGCTTCGTCCCTGCTTTTTGCTTCTCCATTTCCGGCTTTCCCAGACATGCTTATTGATCCCGGCTCTCCTGCGCCTCCTTCCTTGCATACTCCCTTTCAGCCTGCGAAGGCCGGAGGTAAAATGGCACAAGCTCGCCGCAGTCCATACTCTCGCCCCTGGCATGAAGCGTCAGCGCCAGTTGCGCGGCAGGCGCAGCCATCTGCTGAAGCGTATAAAGCGGCATAAAGCTGCAGCGCTCATCAAGTTCTATTTTCAGGAAATCCCTGTGCAGGAGCACTCCATCACCTGCAAACAGGATGTTCGCTCCCGGATATTTCTCCTCGATCTGCTTTACCAACTCGGAGATATGGAGACCCATATAGCCTGACAGATTGGCCATCAGCCCGTTCTGCTCCCTGTAAAGCGCAGTGTAGACCTGGTTGTTCCTCGCATCCATGATGGGACATACAAAAGTGCCCTCCGGTGCGACAGCCGCATTTGCCAGGGCATCCAGCGACGGTATCCCCACGACAGGTTTTCCCAGCGCATATGCCATGGTCTTTATCGTCGTCACACCGATCCTCAGCCCCGTAAATGATCCGGGTCCCGTCACAGCCGCGAACACATCTATATCGGACAAAGTAAGCCTGAGGCTGTCCAGCACCTCCTTCATCATCGGGACAAGCTTCTGTGAGTGGGTTTTCATATCCTTGAGCATGAATTCGGCCAGCAGCCCTTTTTCATCAACAACCGCTATGCCTGCCGTTGCCGTGGATGTATCAACCGCAAGCGCTCTCATCCGCGAGCCTCCTTTCGTACTCCGCAGGCCTTTCGCCAATGAATCTCATCGTAATGGTCCTGCAGTCAGAGCCGTCTTCATTTTTCCTGATATGGACCTCGATACGCTCTGAGGGAAGTATATCCGTTATAAGGTCCGCCCATTCGATGACGGTCACTCCATCCCCGTCGATATATTCATAGTAGCCTGTGTCGAGCATCTCATCCACATCGCTGATCCTGTACACATCAAAATGATATAAAGGCAGCCGGCCTTCATACTCATTAACAATGGTGAAAGTAGGGCTGGTTATGTACCCGCTGATCCCGAGACCCTTCGCTATCCCGCCGGTGAAAGCGGTCTTGCCCGTACCCAGTTCACCGATAAGGCATACATTGTCGCCTTTCCAGAGCATACTGCCCAGTTTGCGTCCCAGTTCCGCCGTATCAGCGGCAGAATGGGTGCGGAATTCCATCATATCCTTTTTACCACCTGACCATTTATGATCGCATAAAGTACCCTGGATCTGAACTCCAGCGGATGCCCGTCCATTATTATAATATCGGCATCCTTGCCCACCGCCAGGCTTCCGACCCTGTCATCTATCCCGGCGATTTCGGCAGCGTTTATCGTGATCGCCCTGAGCGCTTCAGTCTCGTCCATCCCCTCTTTGACTGCGACCGCTGCACAAAGCGAAAGGTATTGTACAGGCGTACAGGGATGATCCGTCATGATGGCCGTTTTGATGCCCGCCTTTGATAATATGCCCGGTGCCTTCGCACTCTGATTCCTGAGTTCTATCTTCGAACGGTCGGTCATGAACGGGCCTGTGATCACGCTTACGTTTTCCTCGCGCAGAATATCGGTTATCAGGTGCCCTTCCGTGCAATGTTCGATCGTTATGCGAAGCCCGAACTCCCTGGCGATCCTTATCGCGGTCAGTATGTCATCTGCCCTGTGCGCGTGAGCCTTGAGCGGGATCTCTCCGTTGAGCACCTTCAGGAGCGCCTCCATTTTCATGTCATAATCGGGCTTGTCGTTATTCTCTTTGTCCTGCTCATAGTCTTCCTTCATCCTTTTGTACTCGGCCGCCTTCATCAGGCTCTCCCTGAGCAGTGCGGCTGTGGCCATCCTTGTCATGGGCGCCTGTCGCTTTTCGTGGTATACGGTTTTGGGATTCTCGCCCAATGCGACCTTCATTGCGACCGGCTCTTTTATGACCATGTCCTCGACTCTCCGCCCGTATGTCTTAAGCGCCGCAAACTGTCCGCCGATCACATTTGCACTGCCCGGCCCTGTGACAACGGTGGTGACGCCGTTTTCTCTTGCCTCAACAAAGGCCCGGTCTGCGTGGTAGACAGCGTCGATCGCCCGCAGGTGCGGCATGACAGGATCCGAAGTTTCATTGCCGTCATCTCCTTCGAACCCGACAGAGTCCTCCCACATGCCAACGTGGCAGTGCGCGTCCACAAATCCCGGCAAAACATAACATCCCTTCGCATCTATGACCTCAGACGCTGCCGCCTCCAGCCCCGCCAGTTCAGCGGCATCATCGCCCAGCGCCGTTATTTTCCCACCTTCTGCCGCAATATATCCGTTGCTGTATTCAGTACCTATCATTGTAAGTATCTTTGAGTTTTTTATGAGCAGCATTTACAGACCTCCTGTTGATTGCTGTAGCATGATCCGGAATATCACACCGGAACATCGTATT
>JAAZKL010000119.1 GCA_012799845.1 Clostridiaceae bacterium | reverse complement strand
CATAAGTTCGGCCTCATATGCCGCAGCCCTTGCATTTGCGTCGGCGGCGCTCATCGTACTCGTATCGACATAGAACACCACATCAGCTTTGGTGTTCGGCGTCCCGTTCTCATAGCTGCCGATGGCTCCCGAAACCTCGCCCCTTGATTCCATGAGGCCTTTCAGAATGCCTCCTTTTACCGGAACCTCTATATCTGTGCCAGCCAGCTTGGGTACGTAGAAGTTCTCCCCGGTTTTCCTCTCTGCCGCGTAAAGGTCGGTGCTGACACCTTTCTGGACCAGGAAATATCCTCCCATCGTGATATCGACCTGGCCGTCCTGCATCTCGATGACATCCACCTTAACAAGTTTCGTCAGCCTGTCTATCAGCGTATTGCGCTGATCCCTGTAATCGCTGGCCGTGTCGCCTGAAACCTCGTTCTTAAGGATAGTGACGTTGAGTTTTGCTATTTGCCTCGTTATCTCGTTTATCTCATCTATCCTGACCATGATCTCGTTGTTGAGGTCGTTCTGAAGCCTGTCAAGCTGTTCGCCCAGGTGGTTGATGTGTTGTACCAGCGCCTCGCTCCTCTGCCTGACCAAAGCCCTGACCGTCAGGCTGTCAGGCTCCTTGGCCAGTTCCTGCCATGAGTCCCAGAACTGGTTCAGGACATTCTGCAGGCCGGAGTTCATAGGCTCGCCCAGTATTGCCTGCAAATCGATATATGTTTTCTGCCGGGCTTCCCAATAACCAAGAGTAGTGTTTTCCTGCCTGTATATATTGTCAAGGAAGGTATGCCTTATCTGCCTGATCTCCTGGATATCCGCGCCAAGCCCGAACTGCATAAGCCCGGCCCGTGTCAGCACGGTCTCCACTGGCCCGTTTTTGATCATGGCCTGCTGCCTGACGTATCCCTGCGTATTGACGTTGGCGATATTATGCCCTGTTACATAAAGGCCGCGCTCATTGACCGTAAGGCCGGAGCGGGCTATTTCGTAACTGGCGAAACTTACTCCCATATGACCTCCTACAGTTTTACATCGAAGAAATTCCTTTTCCCCGGATCGTTTGACTGGCCGGATTTTCCGTACAAATCTCCTGAAGACCCGGCATTCGAAAGAATATTGACTGAAAAATCTATATAATCAAGAGAGTTTTTTATCAGTTTGGAATTCAGATCGCTTGAACTCTTAAGATCCCTGAATATTCCGGTCATCCTCTCCCGGCATCCCGCCAGTTCCTTTGACTGGTCCTTCGGAAGAACTTTTTCGAGCTCCGTGACAGTAATATCGTCAGCATCGATCCCAAGCTCCTCCGAGATCTTCTCAACAAGCTTCTCGCGGTACTCCTCCAGTTTGACAAGCTGGAGGATCATGGTCTGCTCGACTTTTGTGATACCCTCAAGTTCAGTGACCTTTCCCTGTACGATGATATCGGTTTTATCGCGTGAAAGCCTGAGCAGGCCTTCGTATATAGCTGCTTCTTTATCCAGCAATTCTATAAGTTTCTTGACCGTACCGGTATCCAAAAAATACCACCACCCGTTCTGACCGCAAAGAACGATGCAGGAAAAAAAGAGGAGTCTGTCTGCTCCTCCGGACCGTCATGCTTTCCTGTCGAAGACGCTCCTTATGACCTTGTCGGCTACATCACGTCCTTTTACATCATACCCGCCCGCCTCGATGCTGCCGAGGATGGCGTCCACCTTCTCCTGCCGGATATCAGGCACTTCCCTCAATGTCCTGAAGACCGCCTGGAAATCCTTCGCTTCACTGGAGATCGACAGGACATCCTTCTTGGAAACGACGCTTCCTGCTTTCCCGACCCTGCCTATATTCTTTTGTGAACCGTATACACCGGTTATTTTCGGCACTTCCCCTGGTATCCTCATATCGACCACTCATCCTTAATTACTCTATTTCTGTTGACTCAATTAGTATATCGGAATAATGCTCAGGTTTATTAACTGGTATTTATTTTCCTTTCTCATATTCCTTGTTTAGGTACCTCAGTCCCAACGACCTTTTTTCATTGTTGACCCTGCTGTCAAGGTCCAGCTTCATCTGGCTTGCCGCTGACTTGAAACTTGATGCCAGGGTCCTTTCGCAGTCCGGACAGAATCTGCCGCTCTTTATGGACCTGCCGCAGTTTTCGCATTCCAGCAGCAAATTGCCTTCTTCATTTGCTATTTCCAGTCTTCCTTCCCTCAGGAACCTTTTTATGGTCTCGACGCTTACGTCCAGTTCGGTTGAAACCTGGGTCAGGCTGGCGCCGGGATTCTCATAAAGGTATTTCTTGATCCTCTGGAAATCCTCTTCCTCCTTATCCTTACACGCCGGACAGATAGGCATTCCACCTATGTAATTGAAAATTTTGCCGCATTTTCTGCAATTTCTGACATCTGGCATACAAACCCCTCCCTGATTTATTTTCTTCCCGTGGCGACCACTACTGCGAAAACTTTGACCGCACCCGCCTGTTTAAGTACCCTGCTGCACTCCTCAAGTGTTGAACCGGTAGTCAGTATATCGTCAACCAGCAGGATCGACTTCCCTTTTACTTTTTTAGGCAATCTCACGGAAAAAGCACCTTTGACGTTCTGGTTCCTCCTCTGCCTGTCCAGGAGACTCTGGGACTCCGTATACCGCTCTCTCTTCAGCGCTCCTGAACATTCCCTGATCTTTACGAACCTGCTCAGGGCTTTTGATATCAGGTATGCCTGGTTATATCCCCTGATAAATTCCTTGTGCTTGTGCAGCGGCACGCTCATTACTATGTCGTATCCCTTGATATCCGTCAGTTTGCCGAGCTTGTCAGCGATCAGCCTCGCATAGGTCCTGTAATATCCGGGCTTGTTGTAGAACTTGAACCGGATCAGCGATTCCTTCACCATGCCCGTGTAATCGAATATGCTCATGGCACCGTCGCAGCAACTCTCTTCATCCTCCTGCGATGTCCTTATTATCGCGCTTTCTGAAAACGGAAGCTTTGTATAGCAAGGACTGCATATATGCAATACAGCGCTGTAATCCAGCAATTGCTGGCAAAAGATACACTTGGGAGGATATATCAGGTTCAGTATGCTTTCAAACAGCTTCAATTGCCGTCAGCCCGCTTTCGTTTGTTATTTTATATCGGCATATGCCGTGAAAGTCTTAAGCTTGTCAGCAAGACCGGAATACCGCAGTGTCTCTCTTTTGTTCCCGACCATCCGGAGCAGGACCTCTTCGTCGCCAACGAGGACCACCATCTCCCTTGCACGTGTCACGGCAGTGTAAAGCAGGTTCCTCGTCATCAGTACTTCCGGGCCCGGAAAGATCGGCATGACAACCACGGGAAATTCCGAGCCCTGGCTTTTATGCACGGTAACTGCGAACGAAGGCTCCAGTTCATCGAGGATGCTGTAATCATAAACGACCATCCTGTCATCATCGAACAGAACGGTTACTGCCATCTCATCATCGTCTATATCAGCGACTGTCCCCATATCGCCGTTGAACACTCCGGTTCCGTCGATCCTGGCATCTCCGGGTTTTTCCCATCTGAGGCTGTAATTGTTTTTTATCTGCATCACCCTGTCGCCTTCCCTGAGCGTGTAGATCTTCGCCGCCTTCTCCGCCTTTTTCCTGTCCGGCGGATTCAGCACCTTCTGCAGTTCGATATTCAGATTGACCACGCCCGCCGGCCCTTTTTTGGTCGGGGAAAGCACCTGTATGTCCTTGAGCGGATCAAGTCCGTATGTGTCAGGCAGCCGCCTGTCACAAAGGTCGATGACCGTCCGCAGTATGTTCTCCTGCCCGTATCTTGACAGGAAGAAAAAGTCCTTGTCTTTTGCGTTGAGGACGGGGGCCTCGCCCCTGTTGATCCTGTGCGCGTTCACTATGATCATGCTTTCTTCCGCCTGCCTGAATATCTCGGTGAGCCGTACGGTCCTGATGCCGCTGCAGCTTATGATATCAAGCAGTACGCTGCCGGCTCCCACAGACGGCAGCTGGTCCGCATCTCCTGCAAGGATGAGCCTTGCTCCCGGGAGTATCGCTTTCAGCAGGTGGTTCATAAGCAGTATGTCCACCATCGACATCTCGTCAATTATCACTGTGTCGGCGTCTATCGGATTCTCTTCATTCCTCTGGAAGGCTGGTTCGCTGTCATCATCGGTATAGCCCATTTCGAGAAGCCGGTGTATCGTCTTTGCCTCATAGCCGGTCGCTTCGGTCATCCTCTTTGCCGCTCTTCCCGTGGGAGCTGCAAGAGCCGCCCTGTGTCCGTACTCTGCAAGCAGGCGCAATATGCATTTGATGATGGTCGTCTTCCCCGTGCCGGGTCCGCCGGTTATGACCATTACGCCGTTCAGCATCGCCTCGCGCACCGCGTCCCTCTGCTTCAGGTCCAGCTGAAGGCCTTCTTCCTTTTCATATTTTTCGATCTTCTCGTCCAGATCCTCGAAGTCCCTGCCAAAGCTTGTCCGGGCCAGGCCCAGAAGCCGCCTGCATACGCCCAGTTCCGCATTGTAGAAGGCTGACAGGTAAACGTTACTGTCTTCAGCGGTCTTTTCCGTCTGAACGGCTTTGTCAAAGATGAGGGACACCAGCGCATCCTCGATATCGATGTCCGGGATCCCGAGCAGGCGGGCCGTGAATTGCTTCAGCATGCTCTCCGGCAGATACGTATGCCCGTTTGAAGCCGCATGGCTCAGCACGTACCTGATCCCGCTCTTTATACGGAAAAGGGAAGCAGGATCTACGCCAAGCTTCATCGCTATCATGTCGGCTGTTTTGAAGCCTATCCCGAACACATCTTCGCAAAGCCTGTAGGGATTCTCCCGGATCATGGCCACAGACCTGTCGCCGTACGCCCTGTGGATCTTGACGCAGGCTGAAGGGCTTATGCCGTATTCCTGCAGGAACATGACCACGTCCTGCAATCCCCTCTGCTCGTTCAGGGCCCGTCCGATGTCCATGGCCTTGGCGAGGCTGATGCCTTTTATTTCAGATAAACGCTCAGGTTCGTTGCTTATCACATCAAGAGCCGACGCACCAAACCGGTCGACAATTTTTTTCGCGGTTACGGGCCCTACTCCCTTTACTATCCCCGACGCCAGGTACTTCTCTATCGCTTCGGCAGTGTGGGGCAGCACCTTCTCATATAGTTCTACTTTGAACTGGTCGCCGTAATCAGGATGCCTCACCCACCTGCCATTGGCCTTTATAGTTTCGCCTTCGTTTATAAAAGGCATGTACCCGACAGCTGTGATCAGCTTCCTGCCGGAAGCGATTTCGCAGACAGTGTAACCGTTTGCCTCGTTCTTGTATATAATTCCTTCAATAATACCCTCAACTGACGTCAGATCCATTTTTTCTCATTTCAATGCCGGTATATCGGATTGATTTTCCATAGTATAGATACTTATAGTATATATCACTTTTGCCGGAGTGAAAAGAGATTGCAGGACGGGCGGAAGCGTCCGGGCGGTTTGGTCAGCGGCACCCTGATGTGAAATCATCGACGATTTTATCCAGTTCACTGATCTTGAGGACTTCTATGCCGGGATATGTTTTTTGCAGCCTTTCCAGCAGGCTGTATGTGCTGTCGGAAGAACCGGCGTCCACAACGGCGATTTTCGCGTCTGACAGCAGCTTTGCAGCTATTTCGTTTTTTGCGGCATTCCTGACAATGTACTCGATATGCTCTTCCGAGTCGCGGACGAGCAGTATGACCCTGACCTCAGGACGGCGCCCTTTTACCCGGCAGCGCATCGATCCGGCAATGCCGGACAAAAGTATAAAAAGACCGTATATAGCCAGTATGTACGTCAGGCACACAATAGCATCGTACAGCATTATACCGCCTCCGGATATATTCAGAATATTATATTCACCGGACAGTCCAAATGTTACCGGATCCAGGCTTAGTGTAAAATTGTTTTAGGTTAAAAAAGCAAGAGACCCCTCTTTTTTGGTAAAATATTGATCAGCAAAAACAAACAAAATACCAAGGAGGAGTCTCTTGTGAGTAATATTATATATCAGATTTT
>JAAZKL010000118.1 GCA_012799845.1 Clostridiaceae bacterium | reverse complement strand
TATATAATATTTACATAAACAAATATTTATTGCAAAATCAGGAATATAGTATAGAATATTTATTGCAAAATAAGTAAAGAAATCTATGTAATAGAAAAATTTTCTTTATTTAGTTATTGAAATGTATTACAATCAATAAATGTAAATGGCAGTTAAGTAATTAAATATAAAGGGGTAGTATGAATGGAAGCTTTGGTGCAAAAGTTTGTTGATTTTCTCGAAAGGGATAAACGCTTATCGTCGAACACGCTGCAATCGTATCGGCGGGATATCGAGCAGTATTTCTCCTATCTGCAAGAGATCAATCTGCAGAACATAGCCAACACGAACAAGACTACGGTCATCACATACCTGCTTTACCTGCAGAAGAAGGGGCGTGCGACATCGACGATATCAAGGAATCTGGCGTCGATCAGGTCTTTTTATCAGTACATATCGAAAAACAAACTGATCGATCATGATCCTACGGCAGAGCTGGAATCGCCGAAGGTCGAGAAGAAGCTGCCTCAGATATTGTCCCCGGAGGAAGTCGAGCTTCTTCTTGAACAGCCGCAGTGTGTAGATCTCAAGGGTTATCGGGACAAGGCGATGCTGGAGCTGCTGTATGCCACGGGCATCAGGGTGTCCGAGCTGATACAGCTCAATATCGATGACCTTGACATAGAGATGGCTTATATCAGATGCTGCAAGGGAGCAAGAGAGCGGATGATACCCATCGGCTCCATGGCAATAACCGCGTTGAAGGAATACCTGAGCAAATCAAGGCCCCTGCTCGTGCAGAGTGAGGATGAGATCGCGCTCTTCGTCAATATCAACGGGAGCAGGCTTACCAGGCAGGGCTTCTGGAAAATCATAAAGCAGTACAAAAACCAGGCGAAAATTAACAAGGACATCACGCCCCATACGCTGCGGCATTCATTCGCGGCCCATCTGCTTGAAAATGGTGCGGATTTGAGGTCGATACAGGAAATGCTGGGGCATTCCGATATTTCTTCGACCCAGATATATACCCAGATAGCTAAAAACAGGATAAAGGAGATATATAAAAAGACGCATCCGAGAGCGTGATCCGGCGGATGCCCGAAACTGGCCGAAGAACGAAAAGACCTGCCTGAAGCAGGTCTTTCTGTTTTATGCGATCATGAACATATGAATCACATCCTTATGTATATCTAAGCATATGGATCGAAGCCCCAAGCGTACGGATCGAAGCCCCAAGCGTACGGATCGAAGCCCCAAGAATATGGATTGCTTTCCTAAGAATGCGAATTACATTTCCGGAAAATCAGTATTGCATCTGGGAAATGTGAATTAAATCCGCGGGAATGTAAACTACATTCCGGGAAATATGTATTAAATTCCAGGAAATAATGCCTGAGTGAGCAAAATTTCAAGTAAAGTGGCAAAAAATCGGGAAATATTGATAAGTGTCCATAAAAAGAATTACATAATCCAGCGAATTAGCAATTTATGTCTACTTGTACTAGAGTTAGCACGCACTATACTTGAAAAATTGATCATTGTATTGATAAGAGGGGGTCAAGTAGAGCAGTTTACCCTAGCTATACAAAAACGAATAATGTGGTACAATTTGTTATGGAGCCATAAAAGTGTGAAAACAGAAGCAGGCCGGCAACTGCCGTCATAAAAGCAGTCCTGGAAAAACCGGTCAGGGGCGTGGCTGCAGCTGAAGGTATAGAAGCAGGTCCGGAAAAACCGGTCAGGGGCGTGTCTGCAGCTGAAGGTATGAAAGCAAGTCTGGAAAAACCGGTCATAGGTGTGTCGACAACTGCAGATACGGGAGCAGACCAGAAACTGTCGAATAGAGGTGTGCCGGCAGTTAAAGCTGTGGTAGCAAATCCTGGCTACAGCTGAAGCAGTAGAAGCAGATCCTGGCTACAGCTGAAGCTGTAGAGGCCGGTCTGAAATTGCCGCTATGAAGGAGAATGATATGAAAAGAGTCATTATTATTGTGCTGGACAGCGCCGGCATCGGCGAACTGCCCGACGCCGCGGAGTATGGTGATGTGGGCAGCAATACATTGGGCAATATTGCCGCATCTGTAAACGGATTTGCGCTCCCGAACCTTGAGAAGCTTGGACTAGGCAATATCGAAGGCACGGTCGGGTTCAAGGCTGCTGAAGAACCAATGGGATGCTTTGGCAAAATGGCCGAGCGCTCAGCCGGGAAGGACACTACGACCGGTCATTGGGAGCTTGCCGGGATAACACTCATAAAACCCTTCCCGGTATACCCCGAAGGATTTCCTGAAGATATTGTGCGGCAGTTTGAAAATGCGATAGGGACGAAGACGCTGGGCAATTATCCTGCCTCCGGGACAGTGATAATAAATGAGTTAGGACATCAGCATGTTAAGACGGGATATCCAATAATCTACACTTCAGCAGACAGCGTTTTTCAAATAGCTGCACACGAAGACATCATCCCGATCGAACGGCTGTATGAAATTTGCAGGACAGCAAGGGAGATCCTCAAAGGCGAACATGCCGTCGGGCGGGTGATAGCAAGGCCGTTCATCGGCACGGAAGGCAATTATACGCGAACTGCCAACAGACGGGACTTCTCACTGGAGCCTCCGGACAAGACACTACTCGACCATGTGAAGGAAGCAGGACTCGAAGTCAAGGCTATAGGCAAAATAGATGATATATTCGCAGGAAGAGGGATAACAGATTCAGTCCACATACAGGGCAACATGGACGGTGTCGACAAGGCGATCGGATTCATCAGGAAGGAGTTCAGCGGGCTGATATTCGCCAACCTGGTGGATTTTGACATGCAGTTCGGCCACAGGAACGATACGGAAGGATATGCCAGGGCGTTAAAGGAGTTTGACGGCAGGGTGCCTGAAATCATCGATGCGATGAAGGATCAGGACATACTATTTATCACCGCGGACCATGGCTGCGACCCGACAACGAAAAGCACAGATCATTCACGCGAATATGTCCCGCTGCTGGTGTATGGCAAAGGGATCAGAAGGGGAGTAAACCTGGGGATACGAAAGACATTTTCCGATCTGGCCCAGACAGCGGTGGAAATACTGGGAGTCGGCGGCAGCTTTGATGCGGCGAGCTTTTATGGTGAAATTGCAAAGCTATGATGTGCCTGGCTCATGTGCACGTTGCGGAAGAAACGCCGACTCGGGTATAAGTGAAGGAGAACTGTTACTGATGGGAAATACCAGGGAGAAATGCTGAGTAGAAATATCGAGTAGAAATGTTGAGTAGATATGCTGAGTAGAAATATTGAGTAGAAACACTGAGATAAAATGCTGTAAAGAACTGCCAGTGCCATGTTGCAGTTATACCTGAATGTAAACATTACTGAGGAAACGGGTGGGTTTATGAGGATCACTGATATAATCGAAAAAAAGAGAGACGGACGGGAATTGTCCACGGAGGAGATAAACTTCTTCATAGATGGGCTGTGCAGCGGAAACATATACGAATACCAGGCCTCCGCACTGCTGATGGCCATTTATATAAGAGGGCTCAATTCCCGGGAAACAGCAGACCTGACAGCGGCGATGGCCGGGTCGGGCGAAACCGTAGACCTGTCGGAGATCCCGGGCATAAAAGTGGACAAACACAGTACGGGAGGAGTCGGCGACAAGACGACCCTGGTGATCGGGCCAATCGTGGCTGCATGCGGTGTTCCGGTGGCAAAAATGTCAGGGAGGGGACTGGGCCATACCGGCGGCACCATTGACAAGCTTGAGTCGGTCAGGGGATTCAGGACGTCTCTTACGAAAGAAGAATTCATTATGAATGTAAAGGAAATCGGTATAGCCATATCAGGGCAGACCGGCAATCTCGCCCCTGCAGACAAGCTTCTTTATGCGCTGAGGGACGTGACGGCTACAATCAGCAGCGTTCCGCTGATAGCCAGCAGTGTGATGAGCAAGAAGCTGGCATCGGGATCCGACAGGATAGTGCTTGATGTGAAAACCGGCAGCGGCGCGTTTATGAAGACATTGGAGGATTCCGTAAGACTTGCGGAAGAAATGGTGTCCATTGGCGAACTGACCGGAAGGAAAACGGTCGCTGTCATCACTGACATGGACACACCCCTTGGCAACTGCATCGGCAACGCCCTGGAAGTGAAGGAAGCCATGGAAATATTGAAAGGGAACGGACCGGAGGACTTGAAGGCCGTATGTTTCGAACTGGCCGCCAGGATGCTTGAACTCGGAGACAAGGGCGATATATCTGCGTGCAGGGAACTTGTGAAAAACAGTATCAGGAGCGGCAACGCACTGAAAAAGTTCGGTGAGCTTGCTGCAAGGCAGGGCGCTGAATTTGAACCATGGGATGAAAGAGCGATGCCAGGAGCAAGTGTCAGACACATCGTTTCAGCACCGCGTGAAGGATATATAGCTTCCATGAGAGCTGAACTCGTCGGCAAAGCGTCCATGCTGCTGGGGGCCGGCCGGAAAACGAAGGATGGTCCGCTGGACCACAGTGCCGGTATAGTCCTGTTAAAAAAGACAGGCGGATATGTCAAAAAAGGAGAAGAAATTGCAGAGCTTCACACATCATCGCGTCAACTGCTTCCTGAAGCAGAGGCCATGCTGATACAGGCATATGAAATCAGAGCGGAAGCCCCGGCAACCAGGCCATTGATCCTTGCTTATGCAGACGAAAGCGGGGTCATAAGGTATTGATAAGAAACATATACAAGCCGATATACAGGTAAATCTCTTAAAATCAGATGTAATACAAAAAAACAACTGAAATCCCCGGGGCATTTACAGGTCCGGAACTGAAAGGTCTGCAACTGAAAGGTCCGGAACTGAATGATCTGCAAATGATAGATCCGGAACTGAAAGGTCTGCAACTGACAAGTTCACAGAATATACGGCCTTGCTGCGGCATACCTTTAATATAAGGATAAGTAGTATGCTCGCAAGGGGTGTATATCATGTTGAAAAAAATGATGCTGTTCAGCCTCTCTGTCCTCCTGCTGCTATCGTCCATTATGGCCATGCCTGTTCTCGGCCAAATCGAAGGAGTAGTGGATTACGATTCTGTAGAAGTGATGAAGATACAGTCCAATACCTCATTAACGGATCTTAAGGCAAAAGCGGCCATATTGATCGACTGCAGTACGGGGACGGTCCTGCTGGAAAAGAACAGCCATGAAAAGCTTCCGATAGCCAGCATAACCAAGATCATGTCGATGCTTCTGATCATGGAAGCCATAGATGCAGGCATAATCTCATATGATACGAAGGTGACAGTAAGCGAATATTCGTGGAGCTTCGGGGGCTCCCAGGTATGGCTTGAGCCTGGCGAAATATTCACAGTTGATGAATTGCTGAAGGCTGTTGCCATACATTCGGCAAACGATGCGACCGTGGCGCTGGCGGAAGCCATTGCCGGCAGCGAGGAGGCCTTTGTGGCGATGATGAACCAGAAGGCCAGGGAACTTGGTATGAAAGACACCAATTTCCTTGACTGCACAGGCCTGACAGATACAGGCCACTACAGCAGTGTCTGCGATATAGCGGTCATGTCACGGGAACTGCTTCTCAAACACCCTGAAATAACTGAGTACACATCCATCTGGCATGCGAAGTTCAGGGAAAATGTACCGGGTAAAAACTATGTTTCTCTTGATAACACCAACAAGCTGGTAAGGCATTACAGCGGCACCGTTGGATTGAAAACCGGGTATACAAGCGCTGCAGGTCACTGTCTTTCAGCTGCGGCTGTCAGGAACGGGCAGCAGTTGATATCAGTAGTGCTGGGGGAACCGGATTCCAACACGAGATTTGCCGAAAGCAGGAAACTGCTGGACTATGGATTT
>JAAZKL010000117.1 GCA_012799845.1 Clostridiaceae bacterium | reverse complement strand
GTTACGATTACCGGAGGCAAGGACATAGACCATCCTTCAATGCAGCTCCTGGGGCAGGACGGAGCAAAACGCACATACCGCTTCACGAGCGGCAGCGCTCTGCTGCTCAAACTGATACAGGACGCTGGTCCGGACGATTTTACGGTCAATAACGAGAGCCTTGAGGAACGCTTCATGGATCTCTACGGATTGGAGGATCAGCAATGAAAGTATTTCAACTGGAACTGAGAAATACATGGAAAAGCACCCTTAAATGGACTGTTGCCCTTTGTATCCCGGTATTCATGCTCCTTGCCTTCTTCCCGTCCATGCAGTCGGAATCCATGAAAAGACTTGCCGGTGCGAAATTGGAAGGTGTGGATCCGGCGCTGCTGGAAATCCTGGGATTAAGCGAATTTATGGACTTTTCGCTGATAACGAATTACTTCGGATATGTATTCCAGTATATGATGCTGGCTGTCATGATGTATGCTGCGCTGGCCGCAGTAAACTCGCTTATAAAGGAAGAAACGGACGGTACCATTGAGTTCCTGTACAGCAAGCCGGTATCACGGGATGCCGTATTCCTGCAGAAATCACTGTCGAACTTCCTTTCATTTCTCGCCATGCTCGTTGTGCTCAGCGTTGTGACGGTCGTCGGGTATGTTTCTTTCAGTGAGTGCGGCATCATGGAAAGCATAAAGGAAGTTGGAATATTCTACGGCTCCGCTCTGTATGTCGGAGTGGTTTTCATGAGCCTTGGAATCCTGTTCTCCTCCCTGCTCAGGAGCAGCAGGGGTTCTTCCGGCATTGCCGCCGCAATCGTATTCGGCACATTCATCATGGGGATCATCGGCGTGGTAAACGATGACCTGGGATTTCTGACTTATTTTTCGCCGCTGGATTGGATCAAAGCACAAAAGCTGATGACTGAAGGGATCCGCGGCGAAGAATGGCTGATCGGCATATCGACTGTACTCATCTGCTTTTTCGCTTCCTACAGGATTTATAAAAAGAGGGACCTGCGTTTGTGAGACAAACTGGAAAAGTGCTCCGTATATTGTTATGATTTTACATCGGACCCATGTCCGGGTCTGGATCAGAATCAAGTTAATAACTAAAACTAAAATCATAACAAGGAGAGTTGGCAACATGAAAAGATTAGTATCCTTATCACTTGCCATAGTCCTGCTTCTGGGCATGATCCTGTCTCCGACGGCGGCGTTTGCTGCGGAAGAAGAACTGGCGCCGCTCCCGCAGGTGGGAGAAGTTATTTCAGGTTTCAAGGTTACGGAAACAGGCGGGATCGACCTGGTAAACGCCGAAACCGTCCTGTTCGAGCACGTGGAAACCGGTGCAAAGCTTTTTTACATACAAAACAGGGACACTGAGAAGTCATTCACCATTTCATTCAGAACGCCTGCCGCTGACGACACAGGCGTGAACCACATCCTTGAGCACGCGGCAATGCACGGATCCGTGAAGTACCCGATAAACGACATGCTCTTTTTAATTGCGAACCAGACATACAGCACTTTCGTAAATGCCATGACA
Organism: Clostridiaceae bacterium; assembly: GCA_012799845.1. Classification (GTDB taxonomy): domain Bacteria; phylum Bacillota; class Clostridia; order Acetivibrionales; family DTU013; genus DTU013. The sequence continues at coordinate 6,171 of JAAZKL010000117.1, read as the reverse complement.
ACACCCACATTCACAACGTATCCCGTAGCCTCCATGAGTGAGGACCAGCTTCTCAGGCTGGCCGATGTCTACCTTGACGGTGTTTTCAATCCCCTGATATACGATGAAAAGAACATCTTCCTCAGGGAAGGCTGGAGATACGAGATGCAGGACGCCGACGCCCATCTGGCCGTAAACGGGACGGTATACAACGAAATAAAGGGCCTGTTCGGCGACATCAACTACCCGGCATATTTCAACACGCTGAAAACCCTGTATCCCAACAGTCCCCAGTCAAATGTCTACGGCGGACACCCCGACAAAATAAGGGACCTGACATATGAGCAGCTCATCGAAACACACAGGACATATTACCATCCGTCGAATTCACTTATGATACTCTACGGAAACGTTGACTACACCCGTTTCCTCAAAATGATAAACGACGAATATCTCAGCAAATTCGACAGGAAAGAGATAAAAACAGATTTCGGAAAAGTGGAGCCGTTTACGGAAAAGGCCGAGGCCAGTTTCGCATTCCCGGTCACGGCGGCCGCGAAAACGTCAAATGCGGCCCAGATAAATTATGCATACGCACTGACAGATATCAGCACAGAGGATATCATTGGCCTTTCAGCCATTGCTACGATCCTGAACGAAGACTCGTCTCCGCTGAAAAAAGCATTCAATCAAATGAGGATAGGCGGCAATATGTACGTTTCGCTGGAAACGCAGTTGATGCAGCCGATGCTGATCTTTACCGCCATCAACGCCGATGAGGACAGGGCCGGAGAATTCAGGGCGCTTGTGGACGAATGCATCGCCGGCATAGTGGAGAGCGGGTTCGACAAGGAACTGCTGGACGCGATAATTTCCAGGAGCCTGCTCAATTATTCGATCATCACGGAGCAGCAGAACCTGGGGGTCAACCTGTCACTCTCCCTCAGCGTGATGTGGGCAACCAATGACGATCTCAGCTACTTCAGCAACCTGACCAAAAATGTCAAAGCCCTGGCGGAAAAACTGGACACGAGCTATTATGAAGACCTGGCGGAGAAATACATACTGAACAACAACCATGCGGCTCTTGTAACAACATATCCCGAGCCCGGGCTGGCTGAAAAGCTGGAAGAGCAGAATGTGAGGCATCTGGCTGATCTGAAGGCTTCCATGAGCGAAGAGGAGATCAATAGGATCATAAGCGAAACAATGGCCTTCAATGAGTGGAACAGCCGTGAAACAGGAGAGGACGTACAGAACATAATCAAGAGTCTCCAGGCCGTAAAGGCCGCGGATCTCCCCATCGAGGTCAAGGAGCGCGATATAAAGGAAACGAAAGGACCCAACGGCGAAAGGTTTGTTACGTCGACCGCGGATGTAGGTGAAACTGGCATTACAGGCATCATGTTCGACACATCGGCCGTGCCTGCGGACAGACTGCATTTCCTGAGTTTGCTTTCCGACCTGCTTGGAAGGCTGGACACTGAGAAATACACCAAAGAACAGCTGAACACACTGACCATGAGGCATCTCCAGGGGGCAACCTTCTCGCTGGGAGAGATACCATACAAAGATTCAGACGACTTTACCCCCGTATTATCCACGTACTGGCTGGGGCTGATGGGCGAATACGGCGACCAGTTGGAGCTTGCGAAGGAAATAATACTGAATACCGATTTTTCGGACAGTGACACGATATTGAACACTATTAGAGGCAATATAGCGGAAATGAGGCAGGTAATAGGTTCCGAACCCCTGAATCTGCTCATGATCCGCAACATGGCGCTTACGGGCGCTGCCGCGAAATATGACAATTATGTAAACGGGCTTGAGTATTATAACTTCCTTGTGCAATTGGAGCAGTATATGCAGCAGGATCCCGGGGCTGTGCTGGCAGAGATCGAAGCCGTCCACAAGCTGGTGGCGAACAGGACGAACATGATAGTCATTTTTGCCGGCAATGAAAAAGGGATCAGGGTGTTTGAGGAAAACATCGGGACCCTGACCAATGCCCTGCCGGCAGAAGTGATCGTACCACAGGACTACTCGGTGCTGCCGGCGCCTGCGCAGAAGGAAGGCATAGTAATCGACACCCTGGTGCAGTACAACATGCTGTCCGCATCCCATGACAAGATCGGCGTCGAATACAACGGCAAGTACATACCCATATTGCTGATGCTGGAGGACACTTACCTTACTCCTGTGCTCAGGTACAGGAACGGCGTTTATACCGTTCTGTCGAGATATTCCAATAACGCGCTGATGGTCCTGACATACAGGGACCCGAATATAAAAGAGACATTTGATGTATTCGCAGGGATCCCTGGTTACCTGAGAACCGTCGGGATCACGCAGGAAGAGCTTGACAGGTATATCCTGAGCGCGTTCGGTTCCGGGATCGTTCCGTCAGGAGAGCTGAGCAGCGCTTTCGAATACCTCGGGAATTACCTGGCAGGCTGGTCCGCCAAAGACGAACTGAAGATCCTGAATGAGATCAAATCCGTGACGGTGGAGGACCTGGACGACGCTGCGGTCCTGTTCGAAAAACTTCTTGAAAACGGCGCATACTCGACTGTCGGCAGTGCTTCAAAAATAAGCGAAAGCATGGACCTGTACGAATCGGTAATAGCCTTCGAACAGCAGACAGGCGAGGAAGAGGCGATCACGGCTGCCCAGTTCATAGAGATGATACTGCAGGGCGTGCCGGAGCCCGTGGAGTTCGCAAAACAGCAGGGCCTGCTGCTCGGCGACGGCAAAGGCAACTACATGGAGGATGAGCCGCTGACGAGAGAAAGGCTCGCAGTGTTCATTGAAAGGATCGCAATAATGAGCGGGGCACAACTGGACGGCATCGATGCGGACATAGCCGACTTTGAAAAAGTCAGCCCGTGGGCAAGGAACAGCGTCGAAGCGCTCGTGGGGCTGAATATCATGGGACTCGACGAAGACGGCAACTTTGACCCGAAGGGCACGGTGACGGATTCAGATGTGAACAGGGTCCTGGAAGCACTGTTCATGGCGCTTGTGCCGCAATGATCAGCGATGGCGCTGAAATGACCAGCGCCGGTGCGAAATGAAATATCGGGAAAGCGGGCTTCGGCCCGCTTTTTTGTGCACTCTGCCAAACCTCTTCATATTGACTTTTTTGGAAACAGTAATTACGATATTGTTTAGCGGTGTTTTTACATTTTTCCGCATTTTCAGATTATTTTTGCAATATTCGGAAGTCTTGTTCGATAATTTTCGCTGATATGTGAGGTGCAATGTGATGGCTGGTTCCCTTCCGACTCTCTCAGACTCAGCCTACCGGATAGAATCTAAACTCGGTTCGGGAGGTGGCGGAGTCGTTTATAAAGCATGGCATACGCGTCTGCAAAAGTACGTCGTTTTAAAGGAACTCAGAAGAGGTTCGGAAAATGACATAGAGACCCAGAGAAACGAGGTCGAGGCGCTTAAGAACGTCAAAAGCACGTATCTGCCGCAGGTATTCGATTTCCTGGGCGAAGGTGGACGGATTTTTACCGTCATGGAGTCCGTAAAGGGAGAGAGCCTTGACAAGCTCCTTGAACGCGGACAGAAATTCACGCAGCAGCAGGTCATCAAATGGTATGGGCAGCTCGCGTCGGCCCTGGAAGCGATCCATAAGCAGAACATCTGCCACCGCGATATCAAGCCGGCGAACATAATGCTCACTCCCGACGGGGATGTATGCCTCATCGACTTCAACGCCGCGCTGGTCAGCGGCAACGATGTAAGGATAATTAGCCGGAGCCTGGGTTATGCGTCGCCCGAGCAGTATGAAATATACGAGAGGTATATAAGCACCCGCGGCAGTGCGCCGATATATTACGGCAGCCAAAGTACTGTCGCCGGGCCGATGGCAGGTAGTGGAACTGATAACCTTGCCGGAAGCGGAACGGGTTCCTTGCAGGGAACGGGTCATGCCGCCGACGGGGGAGACAGGACTGAGATCCTCGGCGATGACGGGGCGACTGAGATCCTCCGTGAAGACGAGGGGACGGAATTCACAGGCAGGGGCATGAATGCAGCGCCGCATTCAGATGCCGGGAAGACGGAACTGCTCGTCGATGCCGGGAGAGGTACTGAACTCCTTGTCGACAGCGGCGGCGGCACGGGTATTCTCATAGAAGACGGAGGCGGCGCCAACCGCCCGGCGGGAAAGGCGCCTGCAATAAAGACAGTAAAGACCGGACCGTCGCCGACCGCTTCGGTGGACTGGAAACTGTCCGACATATACAGCCTGGGGGCAACGATGTACCATCTGCTCACCGGATCCCGTCCGCCGGAAAGGGCGGCCGAGGTCGTGCCGGTATCGAAAATCGGCCAGTTCAGCGAAGGGCTGGTGTACATAATAGAAAAATCCATGCAGGCAGATCCGGACCAGCGGTTCGGTTCCGTGTCGATGCTGCTTGAAGCGATCCGCAACATCCACAGGCACGACTCGAGATGGAAGGCGTCGCAGGCGAAAATGGTCACTGCGGCCATCGCCCTTCCGCTGGCATTCGCGCTGTTCGCGGGAACCACTTTGTACGGCAGGGTCGTCATCGCGCAGGAGAATGAAGAGCGCTTCTACAACGCTGTCTACCAGATCGAAAACGGACCGGATGCGCAGGGCGCGTATGACGAAGCGCTGGGCGTGTTCAGCGACAGGATCGACCCGTACCGTGCCATGGCAAAGCGCCTGTGGGACGAAGGCGACACAGAAAAGTGCCGGGCATTCATCGAAGAGAACCTCGGGAAAACGGCCGTGTTCCAGGATTTGCCCGAAGCCCGGCAGTACTTGGGCGACATCTATTACATACTGGGCAACTGCTACTATTCCAGGCCGGGCGGGGCGGATTACGGCACCGCCAGGAACTGCTTCGAAACAGCCGTGAGCTACGTAAAGGACAACCCGGCCTACTACCGTGATTACGCGATAGCGCAGGCCAGGACCGGGCAGGTCGCGGAAGCGGAACATACGCTTGAAAAGGCCGAGGTGCTGGGCCTCGACGCCGGTTCGTTGTACCTGCTGCGGGGCGAGATTGCCTATGCGAAGCAGGATTACGAAAACGCCGCCGGGTATTTTGGCAAAGCCATAGAAACTGCGGCGGACGACTATGTCCGTTACCGCGCTTACCATACGTCGGATGAGATATTCAAGCTGCTGGGCCAGCCGGAAAGGTCCGTGGAACTGCTTTCCGGCGCGATGAACCGCATCCCCCTCAACCGTGTGAATGAGATGAGGGAGCGCCTGGCGGACGCATATGTAAGGACCGGCGATTACGAAAATGCCATTGCCGTATATGAAAAGCTCCTGGCCCAAGGAGTACCGCAGTTCCACATCATGCAGAACATGGCGATCCTGCTCCAGAATGCCGGTGAATACGAGCGGGCGGCAGAAGTGCTGGCCGGAATGGAGGACGTTTTCCCGAACGATTACCGCGTGCCTATGCGGCAGGCGTACCTCGAAGCGGACAGGCAGTCGCAGATAAAGAACGAGCTCCGCGATTATTCGCTGGTAAAGGAATATTATGAACTGGCTGCCGAACTGTATGAGAAGAATATGGGATCCGGGGGCAGCGACCCTGAAATGCAGCAGCTTGATGAACTGATAAGTACGCTGCGCCTTCACGGGTGGATCGAATAGGAGGCCTGTACAAGTATGATAAATGGTGAATTGCTGTTTTACGGCGGCATCATAGGGATGGCTGCAACAGCCATAGCCGCAGTTATCGTAATAATAGTGCTGTCGGGAAGCCGCAGGCGGCTGCGCAGGAAATTTGACGAAGAATACGGGAAGAAGGAGCCCACGTTATGAAAAAACGGATCGCGATAATCGCAGCAGTTGCCGTTATCATAGCGGCAGCCGCTATTTGCGCGGCTGTGTTCCTGCTGCGGGGCGAGGCGGCGAAGCCGGTGAATGCCACCAGCCTGAGCCTCGGAGAAAAATACCTTGCTGAACTGGATTATGCAAGGGCGACCGTGACCCTCCAGAAGGCCATCGAGGCCGAGCCCAACAATACGGAGGCATATCTCGCCCTGGCAAAAACCTACCGCTATATGGGCGATATCGACATGGCGCGCCAGACGCTGGAAAACGGCTATGACAAAACAAACAGCGCCCTGATAGAGCGCGAGATGCGGGAACTGTCCTACTCCAATACGCCCGCCACAGGCGGGATCACCGCC
>JAAZKL010000116.1 GCA_012799845.1 Clostridiaceae bacterium | reverse complement strand
TCTGCAATCCCAACATACTGGCTGCGATACCGCTAATGCTGCAATCCCAGCATACTGGCTGTGATACCGCTAATGCTGCAATTCCAGCATACTGGCTGTAATACCGCTCATTCGATATCAGACCAGTGATACAGCAATTTCTGCATCCTCCCTGTGATACCACCGTATACTGGCGTCACACTCGCCCGCCAATCATCCTGCTGGAGTCACTCTCACCTGCTCACCATCTCGCCTATAGCTGTGCCGATGAGCCTTATCCCTTCGGCGATTTTCTCTTCAGGCATGTTGGAGTAGTTCAACCTCATTGTGTTCCTGCCTCCGCCGTTGGGAAAGAACGGCTCTCCCGGCACAAAAGCCACATTGCGCTCCAGGCACTCCGCCAGGAGTTCTCTGGTATTTATATTCTCGTCAAGTTCGATCCATGTGAACAAACCGCCCTGCGGATGCGTGAACTTTGTGCCTGCCGGAAATTCCACCGAAATGGCATCGAGCATGGCATCCCTTCTCTTTTTGTATACTTTACGAATCTTCGATATATCATCATCCAGTTCATACAGGTCCATATACATCGAAATAATACGCTGCGTAAACCCGGCTGAATGCAGATCGGCCCCCTGCTTTACCAGGACATATTTTTCGAGGATCCTTTCATCGGCAGCCACCCATCCTATCCTCATGCCCGGGCAAAATACCTTTGAAAGAGAACCGAGATAGATAACAAAACCCTCAGTGTCAAAAGCTTTGAGCGGCGGAAGCATATCTCCTTCAAAGCGCAATTCGCTGTATGGAGCATCTTCTACCACCAGGATATCACGCCCTGCCAACAGTTTCATGAATCCGGCGCGGCGTTCCGCGGACCATGATCTGCCGCTGGGGTTCTGAAAATCGGGTATCGTATATATGAGCTTTATTCTGTCAACCGAATCCAGTATCTCTTCCAGCCTGTCCAGGAGCATTCCGTCATCGTCCGTGGGCACCTCAAGGATCCGCGGCCTGTATGCTTTGAAAGCGTTCAATGCACCAAGATATGTAGGGCTTTCGCAGAGGATGACATCGCCCTCGTTTAAGAATATCTTCCCAGTGAAATCCAGCCCCTGCTGCGAACCGCAGACGATCATTACATTTCTTGCAGACAGCCTGGTACCGTATTTTTTGTTCATTCTTCCGGCTATTTTCATCCTGAGCGGGCCAAACCCTTCGGTCGTTGCATACTGCAGCGCTTCAGATCCACAGGATTCAAGCACTCTCACCGTTACATCCTTCAGGCGCTCGACCGGGAACAGTTCAGGCGCAGGCAAACCTCCGGCAAAGGATATCATTTCGGGCCTGTCGGTAATCTTAAGCAGTTCCCTTATATCTGAAGCTTTTACATTTTCCATTCGATTTGCGTACCTGACCATATTTTTTCGCTCCTTTCACACAGACTTAGAAAATATGACATCTGTCCGGACTCAGCCACGCATGCTCCCAGCACTCTCAACGTTGCATCTTTCAGACGCTCAACAGGAACAGTTCAGGCGGCCTTCACAGTATAAGATGCTGCTACAGTATTGGATGCTGTTACAGTATCGGACCCAGCTCCGCATGATCGCCGACGGAGTATTTCTTCTGTTCTTTCCGGGCTTCCCTGTAAGCTGCCGCCAGCCTTTTGACTCCTTCCCTGATTTCAGGCGGCGTCGGATACGTGAAATTCAACCGTATATGGTTCGCGGGCGCGTTACCGGGATAAAACACGCTGCCGGGCACGAATGATACACCGTTGCTCACTGAACGCGACAGCAGTGCCGAAGGCTGCATCCAGTCCGGCAAGCGGCACCACAGGTACAGTCCGCCCTCAGGCTTGTTCCACGCGGTTCCCTCCAGTCCTGCAGCATCAAGCTCTTCGAGCATTACATCCCTTCTTTTTCTGTTCTCCTTTATCAACTTCTCCAGGTGTTCCTCCAGCAGACCTTCTTTCATGAACCTGTCAATGATCATCTGAGGCAGGCTGCTAGTATGGAGATCCACCATTTGCTTCAATATCGTGAGGCGGTGCAGGACCCGCTGCGGCCCGGAAATCCATCCTACCCTGAAGCCCGGGAACAGCAGCTTGGAGAAGGTACTGAAATACAGGACATTCCCATGCACATCCATGGCTTTCAGCGACGGCAGGCTGTCACCCTCGTACCTGAGCATCCCATACGCGTCATCTTCCAATATAATGGTTTGATTCCTGTATGCCAGCGACAGCAGTTCCTGACGCCTTTCAATGCTCATGACAGCTCCTGACGGGTTCTGGAAGTCAGGTATGGTATAAATGAGCTTTGGTCTGAATCGTCTCAGCAATGCTGCCAGGAGGTCCGTCCGCATGCCGTCCCTGTCACTTGGTATCCCGATGATCCTCGCACCCTGCGCCCTGAATATATGTATTGCGCTGAAGAAAGTGGGCTCCTCGACAAATACCACATCGCCCGGGTCGATGAATGCGCAGGCTGCCAGGTAGAGCCCCTGCTGGGAACCTGAAAGCACCATGATATCCTGCGCCGATGCGTTTATCCCCCTGGAGCCTGTCAGCTTGCTTATGCTTTCCCTTAACGGATAGAAGCCATCCGACGGAACATGCTTTATAGCGTTATGTCCATGCTCCTTGATCACTTCGGCCTGTATTTTCTGCAGGTCGTCCAGGGAATCGATGTCCTGCACCGATACGCCCGCCGCGAAGAGTATCATGTCCTTTCTGCCCGACAATTTCAGCAGATCCCTGACCGTAGTGTCCTGCATGCGAAGCGAGCTTTCGCTGAACAACTGGTCCCATGGCATGGGATGTATCATTGATGCGTCATGCTGCGCCGTACCCGTCGAATCCCATGGCAAGCCTGCCATTTCACCGGCTGCACGTCCTGCCCCAATGCCAGCCATGTGCTCTGTCCTGCCGCCGGCTGCGCGTCCTGCCCCATCACCGGTACTGTATATGGCAGCGACAGTGCCCCGCCCGACATGGGATTCTATCAGCCCGCACGATTTGAGTTCCCTGTACGCGTTTATTACAGTGCTTCTGTTCACGCCAAGCTGCTCCGCCAGTTTTCGCTCAGGAGGAAGCCTGTATCCTGCCGGCATTTTCCCGGAAATGATCATATCCCTTATCCCGCTGTAAATCTGCATATACAACGGTATTGTACTTTCTCTGTCGATCCTGATCTCCACCGTGCATACCTCTTTTCGTATTGGTATCATCCATTTAGTAAATTATACATGATATTTCAGGCAAATAAACATCCAATTTTGATAAATTTATGCCATCCAATTTTTCAGGAATAATGTAGCCGATGTCCGGAATAGCAGAATTAGTCTAACATGATGGGATCAGCCAGCGTGGCGTAAACAGCCTATATCACAAAAAGCCAGGGTCACAAAACCCTGGCTTGGTATGAGCTATTATCCTGCAACCGGAGCTCCGATCAGTCCAGCTTCCTCGGATCGATGTTCAGGCGTATCCTCTCTCCCTTCAATTCCGCGAACGGCCCGGCTATCCTTTTTTCACTCGCCGCATTCCCGAAGTAATCCGTACTGACCTTTTTGTCTGACATTACCTCCGGCAGGGGCGATCTGACGACTATATCCATGGTCAGGTCGTCGCTGTTGATATCGATGTCGATTTCACAATTGCAGCCTGTTTTGTCAAATCCGCAAAACTCCTGCCACGTTGGAAGGTCCAGGCACATTTCGGGTTCGGGATACATCACGCGCAGATATCCTCCCATCATCCTTTTGTCGTATGCATTCCCCTCGGCTTCGTTGTGCACATTGGGCAGTATGATCGCAGCTTCGCCGCACTTGGTGAACAGGTTGTTGTAGAATTTGTTTTCCCTCGATGTCCCTCCGCGCCTCGGCATGAGCCTGAATGCCACTACCTTTGCAAAGAAGCCCGACTTGTTGCATTTGCCGATCAGATTGTTGACGATGCGGAGCCTGTCCGTTCCTTCAAGATAGATGCCGAATCCGTTGGTGTATTCCGTTTCGATCGTTTTGTACCAGCCTGAAGAACCGGGCTCGACAGGCACCTTTGACCTGTCATATCTTCCTTCGACGTTCCAGATTATGTTGTTGTCTATGAGATTCTCCTTGTCCCGGGTGCATTCGATGAAAATATGCTCCCTCGAATCGAACCCGTCGAGGAACAGATTGGACGTAACCCTGTTGTTCTCGTTCCCGACGTCCATCCACAGTGCGTCGCAGCCATAGCATTCCTTTATTACATTGCGGCGTATGAGCGAATCGATGCAGTTGTGGACCTTGATGCCTCCTGCTTCCCAGGACAGCTCCATCCTCTGCCAGCCTGTGCCGACGATCAGGTTGTCTTCGATGAGCATGTTTTTCACGAACATGCCTGCGATCCCGCACACTCCGGCGTTCTTGATGACGTTTCTCCTGATGATGGTGTTCCCTATGATCTGGCCTTCCTCGACAGGGTGGTGCCAGCACTCGTTCCCGCAGTCTATACCGGTGGCATTGGACCAGTCAATCGTGCAGTCCTCTATGATCCAGTGGTGCCCCCTGTAGCAGGACAGCGAGCCCCTTTGCGGAACAGGCGCGCCTGTGGCAGCATGGGCAAGGGTCAGCCCTTTTACCTTGATATAGGACAGGAACGGGATCCTTGGCGCAAAGCACTGCTCCCTGTTGGTGACCTCGATGGTATGGTTCCGCGGATCATCGTCGTTGGCCAGGCGGATGTGGACTTTTTGCCCGTTGGCCTCGACCCAGTATGCGTTTTCGTTTTCACTGAGCATGTAATAGAGCGGGACCTGCTT
>JAAZKL010000115.1 GCA_012799845.1 Clostridiaceae bacterium | reverse complement strand
CCCGTGCCCCGGGGCGATGTGGCCTACACGTTCAGGTCTGCTTCAGCCATAGCGTCAGCCATTGGATGGCCCGTGGCGGTCAAGCCTTTCGACGCAAACCAGGGGAAAGGCGTATTCACAAACATAACAAGCTTCGGTGAACTGGAAAATGCATTTAACAATGCGACCAGATACAGCCGCGCGGTAATAGTCGAAAAACACATTGAAGGCAGGGACTACAGGCTGCTTGTGGCAGGCGGGAAAATGGCCGCAGCTGCGGAACGGAGGCCGCCTTTTGTCACAGGCGACGGTGTCCATACAATAAGAGAGCTTATTGAGATCGAAAACAGGAACCCCCTGAGAGGTTCAGACCACGAAAAACCCCTGACGAAAATAAGAATAGATGACTTGACGAGGCAGGTCATCGCAAAGCACGGATATAGCGAGGACAGCATACCCGAAGCTGGCAAAAAGGTGTTGCTGCGCTGCAACGGAAACCTCAGTACAGGAGGGACCGCCAGGGATTGCACCGACGAAGTGCACCCGTATAATGCCCGGCTGGCCGTGATGGCTGCCGAACTGATGGAGCTCGACATAGCCGGGATAGACATAACCTGCGCCGACATATCGAAGCCGCTGGATATCGGCAATGGCGCGGTCATCGAGGTGAACGCGGCCCCCGGGCTGAGGATGCACATATATCCCACGGAAGGGAAGCCAAGGAACGTAGCGGGTGACATTATCGAGCATCTTTTTCCCGCCGGGCGGCCCTGCAGCATACCCATCGTATCCGTTACCGGGACCAACGGGAAGACTACCGTGACCAGGCTGATAGCGCATACATTGCGTGAAAGCGGTATAACCACCGGAATGACGACCACTGGAGGCATATACATCGGGGAAGAATGCATCCAGAAAGGCGATAACACTGGTACTCTGAGCGCGGCCCGGGTATTGAGCGACACCAGGGTCGAGGCTGCCGTACTTGAGACAGCGAGGGGAGGCATCATAAAAAAGGGGCTGGGCTATGACCTCGCAGATGTAGGTGTGATCGTCAATATAAGCGATGACCACCTGGGGCTTGACGGCATAAATACGAAAGATGAACTTGCGATGGTCAAGTCGCTGGTCGCCGAGGCAGTCAGGCCGGATGGGACTGCTGTACTGAATGCTGATGACGAAATGACGCCGTTCATACTCGGGAGGATAAAATGCAGAGCCCTGCTGTTTTCACAGAATGCAGGCAACCGCCTGGTACAGGAATGGCTGAAGGAAGGATGCGATGTGGTATATGCCAGGGACGCCTCCATATACGCCTTTATATCCGGCAAAGAAAAACATATAGCGCGCGTCAGCGACATCCCGATAACCTATGGAGGCTGGGCTGCATGCAACATCGAGAATTCGCTTGCCGCCGTGTCGGCTCTCCTTGCGCTGGGACTGCCGGCGGCAAAAATCAGGAAAGGCATAATGAGTTTCAAGCCCGATTTGGAAGTAAATCCGGGCAGACTCAACATTTTCGACATGGGCGGGTTCACTGTCATGCTCGATTACGGCCATAATAAAGCAGGTTACAGTGCGGTCATCGATATGGCCGGGCATTTCAGGGCGCCTGTGTATACAGGCGTTATCGGCATGCCCGGGGACAGGCGCGACGAGAGCATCATCGAGGTGGGGAGGCTTTGCGGGCGCTTTTTCTCCAGGCTGTATATAAAGGAAGATAATGATCTCAGGGGAAGAGATGCCGGGGAAGTGGCCGGATTGCTTTATAGCGGAGCCATCGAAGCGGGCATGGACAAGGACAGGATAACCATCATATACCAGGAGGATCTGGCGCTTAAGAAAGCAATCATGGATGCGGTACCCGGGGAGATGATCATTATGTTCTACGAAGAACTGGACCCTGCCGTCGCCATCCTTGAGAAATACCGGAAATCCATGGGCCTTGCCGGTCCTGGGGCCGGGAAGCCGGGCAAATCCGGGATGCACCGGTCGGCGACGGGATGATGATCGCGGAAAGGAATCCAGGGCAAGACAAAAAGGGCGGGTGTAATATCCGCCCTTCTTTCCCTTCAGATCAATGACGAACATATAAGCAAATCAAAGCTTGGTCCCGCAATTGGTACAGAATGCCGAGCCGGGAGCTATGGGTGCGTTGCATGAAGGACATGCAGGAGCAGCAGACTGTTCTGCCGCCGGGGCTTCAGCAGCCGGCTGAGGCAACTCGTTTTTGGTTCCGCATTTGGAGCAGAACAACGTGGACCTTTCCATTTCGGCTCCGCAGTTTATGCACGATTTGATGCCTTTGACTTCGGCGATCTTCTCCTTAAGGACTTTGATATTTGCCTTGTAAGCGGCGATCTGCTCACAGGCTTCCTTGACCAGGTCGGATGCTTCGCCGGTCTGCTCGTAGTTTTCATAAATCATTTTGCCGATTTGGGTGTACGTCTTTTGTATCTTATCCTCTTCCTGGTTGACACTTGCATTGAGTTTGGTGACCTCTACGATCTCGCTTGACTTTTTTGCGGCCGCCTGTGCAGCCTCACCTACTTTTTTGCCCAAATTCTCGAAAAAAGACATTATAATACCTCCAATCGAAATCACATGTTTCATCTGATTTGTTTACAGAACTATTATAAGTAATATATGCAAGATATTCAAGACAAGATATGATTTCCCGCCAGTTAAGGCCAAATGGTTGAACAGATGTCGGCGTTACAGTAGAATAGGAATAGGACAAGACAACGGGAAAACATGATACGGAAGCGTACCATCGTCATGGAGGTGGAAGCGTGGCAGAGGTCTATTTTTACATACCCGAAGGCAGGGCCGGGGATGCTGTCGACTGCGGAATAAAGCTCTCCGAATGGTACAGTCGCGAGGTGTATATCGATGGAAGCCTGAGAAAATGCATCGCTGCACTGCTGAACCCAAGGGACGAATACGAAAAATTCAGATCCGGCGAATACAAGTGCCTGAAGCTGGAGATACCTCCGAAATACTGCTATGTGGCCGACAGATCTTTGTATGAAGCAGGCTGCGGAAATCCCGGGGCCATGGAACTGTACCGGGAGTCCATAATACCTGCCATGTCCTACAAATTCGGCGATTACAGGTTTCCAGAGGTCCTTGTCACCACCACCGTCCTGAGCGAGCAGATCAGCGTAACAGGCAAAATGCTTGACACGCCGGTACTGTATACCAGTTCACAGGAGCTTTACCTGAACAACCTGACAGAACGGCTGAAGGAAGAACACAGCGACCTGGACGACACGTTCCTTTACCTGTATTTCAAATGGCTCTGCAGCCAGGGGAAAGCGGACATGATATGCGACGGCGACGCCAGTCCCGCCGTATTCGTACTCAGGGAGAATAACAGGCCTTACATATTCAATGCACCCGGGAGGAACCAATGAGATATGGAATTCTGAAACTCTTGAAGGAAGCGGGTTCCGATTATATCACTGGCGTCGATATCGGGACCCGTTTCGGCATATCCAGGTCTGCTGTATGGAAGCACATTATCGAACTCAGGAACGAGGGATATGACATTGAATCATCCCCCAATAAAGGGTACAGGCTGCTGCCGGGCGGCGAACTGCTGAACCCGTTCGAGATAATGGATGGACTTGGAACGAAGATTGCGGGCACGGAAGTGGTTTACTTCGATGAGATCGCATCCACCAACACCCATGCGGCCAAACTCGCGGCTGACGGGTGCGCAGAGGGCACGGCGGTGGTTGCGGGCACGCAGACCCACGGCAGGGGAAGACTGGGCAGAAGCTGGGAATCCCCGAAGGGCAAGGGTATATACCTTTCAATTATATTAAGGCCGCCCATGGCTCCTGCGGAGACGCCGGTATTCACGCTTGCGGCTGCTGTGGCCGCGGTAAGGGCCATATATGATGTAACAGGCCTCAGGACAGGGATAAAATGGCCCAATGATATTATATACGAAGGCAAAAAAATCAGCGGGATCCTGCTGGAAATGAATTCAGAGGCTGAAATGGTCAACTGGCTCATACTGGGTATAGGGGTCAACTATTCGCAGACTGAGAGCGATTTCCCGGAAGAGATCCGGGACAGGGCCGTCTCGATCCTGTCCGCATCGGGCGAAGGGACGCCCTGGAAGGATGCGCCCCATGGGCAGGGAAGCGCGCCCGGGGAGGATCTGCATCATGTGCTGAGAGGCGGGCATGACGGGCGCGCGGGCAGGCTTGCGCTGATACGTGCTCTGCTGCGCAGGATCGATGATATTTACCAGGACATACTCAACGGCAAAAATGCAGGCATACTGGACGAATGGAGGAAACACTCCGTCACACTTGGAAGGGAAGTGCGGTTTACGCTGAAAAATACAGAATACACGGGCACTGCCGCTGACATCATCGAAAACGGCAGCCTCCTTGTGGACTGCAGCGACGGGGTCCGGCGGGAACTGCACTCGGGGGAAATATCCATACGCGGCATCTTCGGCTATTCAGACTAGCGCACTCTTCGGCAATGTTGTGCATTTTGAGGAGCAAAAGCACTGACAGGCCGAAACTCGCAAAAATGCTTTTCATATGAGCCTTTGGTATTTAGTGATATAATTAATTTATTTCATTATACAAAAATTATTAAGGATGGTTCTGATGTTATGCAGAATGAAACGTCTGGTGTCACTGCAAAAGGAATATACAATTTTTCACCATACATATTTTACAGAAATGAACAACTGATGAAAGACTGCTGCCTTATTCCATACATGTTTCACAAGTGTTTGGGATACAGGGCTGTTATAATAACAGCGAAAAAAGAGGAGTATACATATCTGGATTTGCTGAAGGGACTTGAGATAGACATTTTAGACACCCCAAAAGACATTAGTGAATGGATAAAAGAATGTTGCAGTTATATTTCGGAAAATTATAAAAAAATCGATGTGATGTTTTGTTTTGGAGCATACCCTGCTTATTGCCATATGGTGCCACATTATAAAAAGCTAAGACCTGACGGAAAGGTTATTCTCAAACTGGATGCCAATATATACTGGATGGATAGAATTCCATTTCAAACTGAAGAATATAAAAATTTCTTAGGTAACTGTGATCTGATAACTGCCGAATCTAAAAAAAATGAGTTTATATTGATTTGTGCTTTTCTCTTCAGAATTTTATCTGCAAAAAACGCCCCTGTATCTATTCTTATTATAGGTGATAATTACTTTTTAAATATAATAGAATATATAATCAACTTATTTAACGAAGGAAATAGGTTATATCATATTCGTGAAATAAATAACTATGATTGTGATAGCAACCTTAATAATTTAATCTCAGAAGCTGCCAGTGCGTTTTATGGTACTGATTTCTTAGCAGGTAATAATTTTGCAGCAGTACTGATTGATCTCGATTCCATAAAAAGCAATAAGCAAGCTGTGTTATCTGATTGCAGCATACTAATGGAGAGAGATGGTACAATTATTTGCTATGGTTCTGATGATTTCAGATCAGAAATGCTGAATATTTTTCCCGGTTCAAAAACGAGTTTATATCAGTTGGATCCGGAAAGATTTGTAGCATCTGTTTGTTTTAAAAGCAAAAAAAATGATACATCCCCCAATAGTATCAAAAAAAAGATTTTAAATATAATAGAGCAAGAAAGAGCCAAACTTTTGGAAAATCTTCAATACATTCTGTCAAATCGGCCGGCATCATTGGATGATATATGGTACAGCATAATTGATGATTGCATTTATACTGTTGATCAAATAGAATCGATCATAGCAAATAATTATATGTTGTTTGAAAATGAAGATGTAAAGTATCAAACGAATGAGGTAAAAAATGCACTTTTAGATCTAAAATATGAAGCATATTTAAGCAGAAAGCATTATGACTTTTTTCAGGCGAATTTACTTGATTGCTGTAATGATTGGTCATCAAACATAAAGTAAATAGTACTTAAGTTTATATTTACTCACTGTTCTGCTCTGAATTACATACCAGATATTGTCACCCCGGGCCGACCGGATGCACAGCATCCGCATCCCGCAAAGCCGCACACCGCCGGGGTTGACTTGTCGATGCATTTAAAATACAATAAATACATTGCTTTACTATTTGGAGGTTTAGGATGGTCAGGAATAAAAACGAAGGTACTGCTGACAGCGTTGTAAAAACGGAAACAGGCCATAATACGGGGCACAGGGAACAGCAGTCCCGCAGCCGCACGAATTCCAAGGGGCGGTACAGAGGCCGCCAGCAAAACACAGCAAGGAACGAGAATTCGGGCAGGGATGCGCAGAACACGTCCGCAGCCGGCCAGGCCCATTCCCAGGGTACGCAGAAAGGCCCCAGGAATTATGACGGGTACGGCCGTGACAACTCAAGGCAAAAGGGATATCACCGCGATAAGGGCAAGAACTACGGCAGATATGCCCATACGGGAAAAAGCAGGGAAGAAGAGACCATAGACGATATCAAGCGTGACATTTTGAGGATAGAAAAGGAAATCGAGCTTGAGATAAAAGAAATAAGAAGCATGAAGTTTTTATAGGATCCTGCCCTGCAGGCCGGGAATTACAGAGGCAAATGAGGCAACATCGGGAACATTACCACTGGTTTGCGTGATGCCTGTTTGGAGGCGAATGATTTGCTGCTTGCGATAAATGTAGGAAATACCAACATGCGTTTTGGAGTATATGAAGGAAAGAAGCTGACAGCCCACTGGAAGCTGGCTACCAACAGAGGGTGGACTGCTGACGAATTCGGCATGTATTTCATCAATTTTTTCAACTATGAAAAACTCAGTATTTCTGATATAGAGGCCGTCGTAATATCATCTGTCGTGCCGCCGATAATGTTTTCTTTTGAGCATGCCATTGAAAAATACCTGAAGAAGAAACCTATCATCACCGGCCCCGGCATAAAGACGGGCATCAACATAAAGTACGAGAACCCGCGTGAACTCGGAGCGGACAGGATAGCCAACGCAGTGGCCGCTTACGAGATCTACGGAGGTCCTGCGATCGTTGTGGATTTCGGCACTGCCACCACATTCAACGCCATATCGTCGAAAGGCGAATTCCTTGGAGGCGCCATCTGCCCAGGCATCCTGATTTCCGCGGAGGCGCTGTACCAGAGGACAGCCAAGCTGCCCAAGATAGATCTGGCCAAGCATGGGACGGCGATAGGCCGCAACACCGCAGTCGGTATGCAGTCCGGAATATTCCACGGATATGTGGGACAGGTGAACCATCTAGTAAATAAGATCAAGCAGGAAATGAACGAAGAAAATATAAAAGTCATAGCCACGGGCGGACTGGCCAAATTCATTGCACCGGAGGCCGAGACCATCGACGAAGTCAACGGCCGTCTTGTCCTGGAAGGCTTAAGGATCATATATGAAAAAAACAGGAATGAAGTCTGAAACGAACCGAACTTCATTTGACTGGAACACGCCTGTTTACAACGCCCTGAAGTCATATTCGGCTTCGGGGACGATTCCGTTCCATATGCCTGGCCACAAGCTCGGATCAGGCATCCCTGGCATCTTTCTTTCAGAAATCGAAAAACTGGATCTGACCGAAATACCCGGTACAGACGATCTCCACAGGCCGGAAGGCGTGCTGAAGGAGGCACAGGAACTGGCTGCGTCCGCATTTGGGGCGAAAACGAGCCGGTTCGTAGTCAACGGCAGCACCGGGGGACTCCACGCGGCGATAGCGGCGGCATGCAGGCCGGGACAGCGCCTCATCACTTGCAGGGACTGCCATGGTTCTGTGGTCAACGGCATGCTAATGGCCGGCGTTTCCCCATATTATATCCTGCCCGGATATTCGGACGAATTCCGCATCAGCACCGGCATCACTCCGGATGATGTGGAAAAAGCGCTTGCCGATGCACCCGACGCTCCGGCAGTCCTGATAACAAGACCCAGCTATTACGGTCTATGCTGCGATATCAGGAAAATTGCCCACATCGTGCATAACCATGGCAGGGTCCTCATCGTGGATGAAGCCCACGGCCCTCACTTCACCTTCAATAAAAGGCTGCCGGCATCTGCTCTTGAAGCCGGCGCGGACATATGCGTGCAGAGTGCGCACAAAACGCTGCCTGCTTTCACGCAGGGGGCATATCTGCATATCGGGTCCGACAGGGTCGATCCCGAAAGGGTCGATTACTTCCTCAACATATACCAGACCACCAGCCCGTCATTCATAATAATGGCATTTCTTGACATGGCGAGGGAAATAATGCAGAAGCAGGGGAAGGAATTACTGGACAGGCTCCTGGGCTCCATACAGGCAAACAGGGGCAGGCTTGACGGCAGTGCCCTGCGGCTGCTCGACGGAACGGCAGTCCCCGGTTTTGACCATGACCCCACAAGAATTACAGTGAACGTATCACGCCTTGGTATGACAGGTTACGAAGCGGAGAAGCTGTTGAGGAACAGGTATAGCATACAGGCTGAGATGTCGGATTTGTCCAACGTGGTCTTCATCAGTACAGCGGCTGACAGCCCCGGATCGATCGGCAGGCTGTTCGACGCACTTATTGATTTGCAGCGGCGGCCATGTGCCGGGGCCGGTGAGGCCTGCTGTGCCAAAGGGCGGGATCGTACACAGGGCCTGCCTGATCTCGGGCAGACGTACACTGCTCTCCTGAAGCGTCAGATAGAGTCCGCCCGCAATGGACGTTCCGGCTGCCGGGACATAATGAGCGCGGATGCGGAAAGAGTAAAGCTGGAGGATGCAGCCGGGAGGATAAGCAAATGTGTCATATCGCCGTATCCCCCGGGAACAGCCCTCATATGCCCCGGTGAAGTGATCACCCGGGAAGCTGTGGAATTCATAACGGATGTGGCGGGGGCAGGCGGTAAAGTCCACGGGATAGATAAGGATGGAACGGTCCTGGTTTTATGCAGGAAATAAATCGGATATGGCAACGTATGCTGTAATGGGGTATAATGTAATTGAATGGAGTAGTGCCGGCGAAATGATCAGGGGGATGTGTGCCATATGAAAAGAGGACTGTTTGTCACGGTAGAAGGCACTGACGGCTGCGGCAAAACGACGCAGATCACAAACATAGTAGATTACCTTTCTTCTCTGGGATGCAGGGTCATTCTGACAAGAGAGCCCGGTGGAACACGCATCAGCGAGAATATCCGTTCCATCATCCTGGATCCCGCTTTCACCGAAATGCACAGCATTACGGAGTTGATGCTGTATTCCGCAGCCCGCGCACAGTTGGTGGAGCAGGTGATCAGGCCTGCCATTGCAAACTGCGAAACGGTGATATGCGACCGGTATATCGATTCGTTCTATGCATACCAGGGTTACGGAAGAGGGCTTGACATGGAGATGCTGAAGAAGATCACGAGTCTGGCCATAAATAATACGATGCCTGACATAACATTCTTCTTCGACCTGGTACCCGAGATAGGGCTCAGAAGAAGGATGAATGCGGCGAACGGCGACAGGATAGAAAACGAACAGATGGAATTCCACCGCAGGGTTTATCACGGTTACAGGCAGCTTGCAAAGGAAAACCCCGAACGGATAAAAACCATTGATGCATCCAGGTCTGTGGACGAAGTGTGGGAAGATGTACGTCGGCAGTTGGATATGGCTCTCGGCTTTGTCAGAGAGGTTTGATATGATGCATGTATTTTGGTGAGGAGGGCTGAAAATGAAACTTGTGTTGGCTATCGTCCATGACGAAGACGGTCCGAAGGTAATGGAAGAACTGAACAGAAACGGGTTCAGCGTGACAAAGCTCTGTTCCAGCGGCGGGTTTCTTAAGGCTGGGAATACCACGCTGCTGGTAGGTGTTGACGAAGAGAACCTTGACGCTGTTATCGAGGTCATCAAGAAAAAGTCCAAGAGCAGGAAACAGGTCATCAATTCCAACATGACGCCCAATGGAGTCGGGGGAATGTTCATACCCTACCCGGTGGAAGTGGTCGTAGGAGGCGCGACCATATTCGTTCTGGATGTGGACCGGTTTGAAAAAGCATAGATCCGTTCCCGGGATCTTGCGGGAGGTATATCTTGAAAATAAGTGATACCCTCAGCAACGCGGCAGGCCTGTCAGGGCTGCCTGTCAAAGACGAGAAAAAAGTAAAGCCGGGCAAGCGCGGTGAATTCAGGAACCGGCTAAAACAGGCGGAAGACGCCAATTACGAAGAGCATCTGAAGAGCCTCGTGGAGGAGATCATCGCACAGGGCGAAAGGCTTGCGGAAAGAGTAGACATACGTGAACTTAAGATATATAAGAAGCTGATAGCTGAATTTCTCGATCTGGCCATCGGCAATTCGAAGAAGTTTTCAAAAAGGAGCCTGCTGGACAGGCGGGGCAGGCACAGGGTCTTCGCGATAGTCAGGAATATAAACGAAGAACTGGAACAGCTCACGCAGGATATTCTGCAGGGAGAGAAGGAAAATATAAGGCTGCTCCAGCGTCTTGCAGACATCAGGGGACTGATACTGGATCTTTTCACATGATCCGCGGACGATCAGAATCCGGTCATATGCCTGGGACTGCGACAAGTCATGTATCGCCCGGAGCGTTGCCGGGCCATCATTTTCAAGGGATCAACCGGATCGACATTTTACAAGGGAGCGTCCGGATCATCATTTTACCGGGGATCGTCCGGATCATCATTTTACCGGGGATCGTCCGGATCATCATTTTACCGTGGAGAAATAAATTCAGGGAGCAACAGATGGATTTTAATAAGATAACAGGCCAGAGGGAAGTAATCGAAAACCTGAAACGGTCGCTATCCGAGGACAGGGTCAGTCATGCATATATTTTTTCAGGACCGCAGGGGATCGGCAAAAAAACTATAGCAAGGATCTTTGCCGGGCTGCTGTTATGCGACGACCCGCATGACGGAGCCACATGCGGCAGGTGCAGAGCCTGCCTTCTTATTGAGAACGGAACCAATCCTGATCTCATCAGCGTCAATGCCGACGGTTCCAGTATAGGCGTGGACCAGATACGGGCGATCCAAGGCGACGCCGTGCTCAGGCCTATGTATTCCAGGCGAAAGGTATATATCGTGGAAGACGCCGTAAAAATGACGGTACAGGCTCAGAACTGCCTTCTCAAAACATTTGAAGAACCTCCGTCATACGTCGTTGTAATCCTCCTCACCACAAATTATGAGAGCCTGCTGGAAACAGTACGTTCGAGGGCGCTGCACATGCAACTCAGGAAATACACCCGTGACCAGGTGATGCAGGCGCTGAGGGCCAGGATCGGCGGCAGCAGGCATGTACTGGAACTCATAGCCGGCTATGCAGACGGCAATATCGGACAAGCGCTGAAGCTGGCTGAGTCCAGTGAGTTTTCGATGCTGCGGGACCGGTTGTTCGATCTGCTGCCCGGCGTCAGCTCAGGCAGGACGAAGGACATTTTTGAACTGACTGCTTTTCTTGAGGATAACAGGGATAATATCGATGTGCTGCTGGACATAATGCTGGTATACTACCGGGATCTGCTCGCTGCAAAAGAATGCGGCGAAAGCATGTTGATAAATTCAGATAAAAAAGATATTATATTGAATAATGCCCGTAACTGTCGGAGCAGCAGGATCATCGAATGCATAGAAGCCGTCGGGGCTGTCAGGGGAGCTTTGAGACAGCATGCGAATTATCAGCTGGCGGTGGACTGGCTGTTGATAAAACTGCAGGGGCAGAATAAAAAAGGATAAAACACAGGGACGAAACTGCGTGGCAAAGACCGCAGGATAAACCATGGGAGGACGTTGAATGGTAAAAGTTGTAGGAGTCAGGTTTAAAAGGGCAGGGAAGATATATTACTTCGACCCTGATGAATTACCGATAGAAAAAGGCATGAATGTCATCGTGGAGACTGCCAGGGGTGTGGAATTCGGCGAGGTAGTCATACCGCCCCGCGAAGTCACGGACGAGGAGATCGTCGCTCCGCTCAAAAAAGTGATGCGGATCGCTTCCGAGGATGATATCAGGCATGCCGCGGAAAACAGGAAAAAGGAAAAGGATGCTTTTGGCATCTGCCTTCAGAAGATCAGGGACCACAACCTTGAAATGAAGCTTATAGACGTGGAATACACGTTCGACAACAACAAGATACTGTTCTACTTTACCGCTGACGGAAGAGTGGACTTCAGGGAACTGGTAAAAGATCTGGCGTCAGTTTTCAAGACGAGGATAGAACTTCGGCAGATAGGTGTCAGGGATGAGTCGAAGATGATGGGCGGCGTCGGTGTATGCGGCAGGGAACTGTGCTGCTGCTCGCATCTTGGCGAATTCCAGCCCGTGTCCATCAAAATGGCAAAGGAGCAGGGGCTGTCGCTGAATCCGGCCAAGATATCAGGCAACTGCGGAAGGCTGATGTGCTGCCTGAGATATGAGCAGGAGGCGTACGACCATATCGTAAAATACGCGCCCAAAATCGGCGCTGTCGTCGACACGCCCGACGGGCAGGGAGTCGTGATCGAAAGGTACCTCCTGAAGGAAACAGCGAAAGTAAAGCTGGACAAGGATAATGAAACGGACCTGAGGTCGTACAGGTTCAGTGAGATCAGGGTCATACAGGATGCTGCCTTCCAGGAGGAATGCGACATTGAAGACGTTGAAATAGAGGAATTGAAGGCCTTGGAGGACTGAATCCGCTGAAATTACTGAATTATTGACAAAAAGTATTTTCTTTATCTGCCTTTGGTGATAAAATTATATAGGTTTGTTAGTAGGTAAGCAAAATGTATTTTAGGAGGTGTACTCTGATGGCATACCGCATCAGTGACGATTGTATCAGCTGTGGAGCATGTGAACCCGAATGCCCGGTTTCAGCAATCTCACAGGGGGACAGCAAATATGAGATAGACGAGGATGCATGCATCGACTGTGGATCATGCGAAGAAGTCTGTCCGGTCGAAGCACCGAAGCAGGTATAATCAGTAAGCTGATAAGGGGTCAGGCAGCAGCATCAGTGCTGAGGCAGGGCTCCTTATTTATTTATAAGGCAGAGTTGCTTTGGTTATAATGGCAGGGAAGATTTAGCTTTTGTGCGAAACGGATTTGCTATGGTTATAATGGCAGGATAGATTTGACTTTTGTGCAGTAAGATATTGCTTTTATGCGGGAAGATTTAGCTTTTGTGCAGGGCAGATATTGCTTTAATGCAGGGCAGATATTACCTTTAT
>JAAZKL010000114.1 GCA_012799845.1 Clostridiaceae bacterium | reverse complement strand
TTGCGGACATCCTGTGAACATCTTTGCAGACACCCTGTAAACATCTTGCGGACATATCTACTGTACTTCCCCCGATGATCACAGGCGGGTGGTGCAGACGAAATGCCGTCACAGTACTTCGTGCAGCCTGGCAGAATCCACCACGACAGCCCTCTTTCTCAGTTCATTATATATCTCCAATGCCCTGCCGCCTGTGAAATCGCGGCTTTGCGGGTCGCTGTCCTCGATGATCACAAGTTCAGTAGCATATGCGGCAGCTTCGAGGTTCCTGATATTCTGGGAGCCGAAAGGCATATCGCATAATATGGTCATGTCAGCGGCCTTCACCAGTTCAATGTTCTCCCTGAAGCTGTTATCGTCTATCTCGCTGAACGGCCTGCACGCCACAGCCCTGACGCCGAATATGTCGGCGCAGGCAAGGTCGCTGTCGCCGAGTGAAAATACACCGGCCGATATCCTGCATCCCAGTTCAAAAAGTTGTCGGATCACGCCGGACGCGGAACCGCCTCCGCCTATCACATGTACACCGATGTCTCTCCTGCTGCTTCTTTCCCCGGATACGTGGAAATCCACCAGGCCGGTCACCCTGTTTCTGTACACGATGGCGTCAACGTCGTATGACAGCCTGAGGTTTTCCCGGGTAATGACGGATTCAGGGCTTCCGTCGGCTATTATCCTGCCGTCTTTCATCATAATGAGCCTGGTGCAATAGCGCACAGCTATCTTCAGATCATGCACGGCTGCAATGACTGCCTTCCCGTCTTCGCTCAACCCGCGAGCATACTTGAAAAGTTGTTCCTCGTAGGCGATATCGAGGCTGGCTGATGGCTCGTCAAGGAGTATCAGATCTGTTTCCTGGGCGAGCACCCTGGCAAACAGCACCCTCTGCCGCTCCCCTCCCGACAAAGTATTGATGATCCTGTTTTCAAGTTTCAGCGTATCTGTGTATTCCATGCATTTGCGCGCCACGGTGTAGTCCTCGGGCGTTTCCGGCTTAAACCGGCCAAGCCTGTGGTATCTCCCCGTCAGGACGATATCCAGTACTGTGAAAGGAAACGTAACGGTGGTATCCTGGTGCAGCATCGCAGCTTTTGAAGCGATCTGCCTTCCGGTCAGCGTCCTGATGTCCCTGCCGCCGAGCTCGATGCATCCGGTACCCTTGTTGATGCCGTTGATGCATTTCAGAAGGGTGGTCTTTCCGGCTCCATTTGGCCCTATAAGTCCGATGAACTCCCCCCTGTCCGCTTCGAATGAAATATCCTTCAGGATGTGGACGCCGTCTATGTAGAAGTTCAGATTTTCTACCCTGAGCAACCTGGTTCTCCCGCTGCTGCTGGATTTGGCCTCGCCCGGTTTGATGTTGTCAGGTTTGGATCCGTCGGATTTGATGCTGTCATGTTTGGATCCGTCGGATTTGAAATTGTCGACATTGAAACCATCAGACCCTGAAACACCAGGTATAGAAACATCGAATTTTGCGTCGCCGGATTTGGTCCTGCCGGATTTGGCCCCGCCAGATTTAGCCTTGCCAGATTTAGCCCTGCCCATTTTAAACCTGTCAATAGTCAAAACGCCACACCGCCCTTTCTCGATCTGATCAGCAGATACAGGAAGTAAGGCGCTCCGAGGATAGCCGTTATTATACCCACATGGATCTCTCCGTTTGCCGGCAGACGGCCCAGGATATCGCAGCCCGTGAGGAATATCGCCCCTCCGATGGCGCTGGCGGGTATGAGCAGGCGATGGTCCGGTCCTGCAATAAGCCTCATGATATGCGGGACTATCAGGCCTACAAAGCTGATGGGGCCACATACGGATATCGCTGTTGCAGTAATGAGGGATGAGATAAGCAGCAGGATCTTTCTGGTGCGGGAAGACTCAAGCCCCAGGGACTGAGCCTCCTCCTCGCCGAGCTGCAGCAGATTCAGATCGCGGGAAAACATCATCATCACAGCCAGCAGCGCCAACACAGGGAAAGTGATAAGCCTTACCTGTTCCCACATCATGCCGCTGAGCCCGCCCATCGTCCAGGAAACGAACCTGCGGACCTCATAGGTATTGCTTTTTATTAGTATGAACTGGGTGACGGCACCAATAAAAGTGCTGACAGCGATACCCGACAGTATCAGGGTCAGCGGTGCGATCCTCCCCCTGCGCAATGACAGCAGGTATATGACAGTCACTGCACAAAGTGCGCCTATGGCTGCGAACACCGGCATCGTGTATATGCTCCGGGCCGCGATCCCTGTCGTTATCGCAATTATCGCACCCAGCCCGGCGCCGCTCGACACCCCAAGCACACCTGGATCTGCCATGGGATTCCTGAACAGCCCCTGCATCACCGCGCCGCATGCTGACAGCGCCGCTCCCGCAATGCACGCCACAATCACCCGCGGAAGCCTCACCCTGTAAATGATGGAGATTTGATCCTCGGGAAGTGTCGGATCGCTTATCAGCCCGATATTGTCAAGTATTATCCTGAACGACCTGCCAAGTGGTACGTATACCGCCCCCAGCGCTACTGCCAGGATTATCGTGAACAGCAGCAGCACAAACATTGCCGGCAGTATCACGCCCATTTTTTTATAAACAGTGAAAGTTCCCATATCTAACCTCGAGATCATAGTATTTTGCCATTATCAGTGTTTTGCTGTTTTTGAATCTTGCTATTATCATTTCATCCAGTACTTCTTCAGCCGCTGATTGTTGTTTCAACCGGTGTATGCCGTTTCAGACAATGCTGCTTTATTTACAAATGCTTGATTTGTTGGTTCAGCCATTTACTTTTTTGCTATCACCGCTTACTGATTCGATCCTGCTGTTTGTATCAATTATGCTGTTTTGCCTCGAATCTGCCATTTCGTTTCTATTATGCGGTTTTTACTTCGAATCTGCCGTTGCTGGCTTTTACTTTGGTTCTGCGGTTGCCGGCCTTTGCTTTGGTTCTGCCGTTGCCGGCTTTTACTTTGGTTCTGCCGTCGCCGGCTTCTATTCGAACAGTCCGGGATAAGCCGCCGTTGCCACATCCTCCACGGCAAGCACAACATACTGCGATATCGCACTTATATGAGGATTCGGGACTGAAATGATCCTGCCGTTCTTTATAGCACTAACGGTCTGCAGACTCGGATCATTTACAAGTGAATCCCTCATGCTCTCGAATGAGTTATTCGCATCATAATACCAGGATGGCAGGATTATGATATCCGGATTGAATTCTATTATCTTCTCCTTGGAGATCATGGGCCAGCCTTCTATACCCGCGCGCGATATGACGTTTATCAGCCCGGCTCGTGTCACTATGTCATCAAAGTTGGTGCCCTTACCGCTGCTGCCAAGTTCTCCGTAATCCATCACGGTAAGCTTCTGCCCAGGCTTGAGGGCGGAGAGTTTATCTTCTACGGCCTTCAGCTTCTCATCCATCCAGTTGATTATCTCCTGCCCTTTCCCATCGGCGCCGACCAGGTGAGCCAGTTCTGCGATGACCATCTTCTGCTCGTCTATATTATTGGGTGTTCTGAAGGCATAAACGGTGATCCCGGAATCCCTTAGCTGTTTGATGTAATTCACGTCCGCCCATGTATCCAAAATGACCAGGTCAGGTGCGAGTGCTATGATGTTCTCAATCATGTCCATTGTCGTCCTGGCTCCTACGCCTTTGGCTTCGGCAGCGATATTCGATATCCCTTCGTCATCAGCATACCTGGTCATCGAAACGATCCTGCTTTTGTCGACAAGGCTGAACAATATCTCGTCAGACCCGAGCGTCAGCGAAATGATCCTTTGCGGCGGGCTTTCGAGCGTCATAGTATCTCCGTTGGCATCGGTCACTGTGAGCGGAAATTCCGAAGATGCATCTGGCTCATCGGAGAAAGTTTGGGATCCATCTGGCCCGTCGGAAACAGCCCCGGATCCACCTGCCTCGTCGGAAACAGCCCCGGATCCACCCGACCCGTCGGAAGCAGCCCCCGATCCACCCGACCCGTCGGAAGCAGCCCCCGATCCGTCGGTGTCTGCCGACGGTACATCAGAAACACTCCCGTTTACTGCTGAAGAGGCTCCAGACCCGGCATCAGGCTGCAGGCTGCTGTTTTCATTCACTCTTTCCGCCTGATTCCTGCCCGAGCAGCCTGTGATCACCGAAAGCAGCATCATTACCGCCATCAGAAGAACGAAACCCCTCTTAAGGGTATAACCGCCCGTCAAGTTCTTTTTATTTTTGAAACTTTCATTCTTTGTATTGCATTTTTCATTTATCCTGTAACTCATCACTTATCCCCTCTCACTTATCTTCCTCGTTTTTCCTGCCTGCGGTATACTTATTGTTTTTCTGTCTACGGCAAGCTACCTGCGGCAGTTTTGCTTTTTGTCTACTTGTCTACGGCTGTTGCCTGCAACAGTTCTCGTTTTTCCTGCATGCGTCCTGCGGTATACAGCTTTCAGCAGACTTCTTTTTTTCTGCCTGTGTTCTGCGGTATACAGCTACAGCAGGTTTCGTTTTCTGCCCGTGGTATATAGACTTTTGCGGGCCTAGTTTTTTTCTGCCCGTGGTATATTAACTTTTGCGGGCTTCTTTCTACCTGCGTCCTGCAGTATACAGCTACAGCAGACTTCGTTTTTGCTTTTGGTATGCAGCATTTGACAGGTCTTGCTCTTTCCGCAGCCGTTACCTGCTCAGCACAAGCGGTCCGCCATTCTAATACTCAATTCCCTTCCTTGCATGGATCCCCTTCTCAGCCGGGTGCTTGACAGCCTTGATCTCCGATACATAATCGGCCAGCCCGATAAGATCGCTGTCGGCGTTCCTGCCGGTCAGCACAAGCTCCAGTCCGTCCGGCTTGTTTTCGATGAAGCTTATCAGTTGCTCCTCATCAAGCATGCCTGATGAAATTGCACCCAATATCTCATCGAGGATCAGAAGATCACATTCGCCGTTCCTTGCAGCATTGACCGCATTGTTGAACATGTCCTGCTGCTCTGCAGCGGCGTGGGCTTTTTCCTCCTCTCCCATCTGCCATGTGAACTTTTTTGATTCAGTTCCCCTGCAGAGCCTGAAGTTCGGCTCGAGTGATTTCAGACAGTATATCTCGCCCGTGGGAGTGCTTTTCAGAAACTGTACCATGAGCACTTTCATCCCATGGCCGCATGCCCTGACTCCCAGGCCTATTGCTGCAGTTGTTTTACCCTTGCCGTCTCCCGTGTAGATATGTATCAAGCCTTTCATATCTTTTTCCTTTCCTGAACATAATCGCATCCTTGCACAAAGCTATTCACTACTGCCGGTCAGAAGACCATTTACAAACAGGAATGTTGCCTGAAACCGGAAATGCCTCCCGAAATCAGGAATACTCCCCGAAATCAGTATGTCTTTCATAACCAAAAGTCCTCTTCACAATCAGGAGTGCTTTTCACAAGCAGAAGTGTTTCCGCAGCCTGCAGACCCAACTGCTGCGTCCTCTGCCTGCCGTGGCTCTGGCAAGCCTGTTGCCTACTGTGCCATGACAGACCTGTTGCCTACTGTGCCATGACAGACCTGTTGCCTACTGTGCCACTGACGAGCCTGTTGCCTGCTATATCCTGACGGGTCCGCTATATACTGTGTCACTGACAGGTCTGCTGTATGTTGTGTCATTGACGAGCCCGCTGTATGCAGTATCACTGACAGG
>JAAZKL010000113.1 GCA_012799845.1 Clostridiaceae bacterium | reverse complement strand
GGCGGTGCAATGAATGCGACCTGTCTCCAACTATACCGATATCCGCATTTTTGATGTACTCTGCTTTCGGATCGGCAGTCAGTACATCAACACCTTCGATCAGAATTCTCATAGATCTCTCCCATTTTCTTTTTTATAATTGCATTTTTGTTTATTAGAGAATCCCCTCAAACAGGGACCCCCCCCGCTGCCCTGCTCAAGAGGCCTGACACTTTCTTTATCCGGGAGTTCTCCCCATATCCTTGTCAGGAATCCTCCTGGTATTTTTATTCAGATATACTTCCACTGCATTTATTCAGGAGTTCTTCCATTATACTGACTCCTGAACTGGCGCCGATACGATCGGCTCCGGCTTCAATCATCTCCATCGCTTCCCTGCTACTTCTGATACCACCTGAAGCCTTGACACCAATGCCTTCCCCGACAGTATCTTTCATGAGCCTCACATCGCTCATAGTTGCACCGGCAGTCCCGAATCCGGTCGACGTTTTCACAAAACCGGCTCCGGCATTGACGGCTGCCCTGCATGCCATTACTTTCTCGTCATCGGTCAGATAACATGTCTCTATGATGACCTTTACAAGCGCATTCCCCGATGCAGCAACGACTTCCCTGATTTCCTTTTCAACGTAATCAAAATCGCCATCCTTTACAGCGCCGATATTCAGGACCATATCGATTTCATCGGCGCCGTCCCTTACCGCAGTTTTTGCGGCGAACGCCTTTGTTTCACTGCTGTCAGCCCCCAGCGGAAAGCCGATCACGGTACATACCTTGACACCTGAATCCTTCAGTTCCTTTTTTGCCATCGGAACATGGCAAGGATTCACGCAAACAGACGCAAACCCGTACTTTATGGCCCGTCTGCAGTACTCGGCCACCTGCTCTCTCTTCGCATCCGCTTTTAGTATCGTATGATCGATCAAAGAAGCTATTGCCTGGACATCCGGTGTTTTCATACAACATCTCCGTTTTATATGTTAGTCTGTGCCAGCGATATCATGTTGCTTGCCGTCGGTAACCATCGGTTGCACCATGTTCCAGCTTTGCACATATGATTTCGCTTAGCCCGCTGCATCTTGTTATACCGCACCAGCGACATCACGTTCCGCTCTGCCAGGACGACAGGTAGGCGATCTGTTCCTCTGTCAGCACGTCGATGGATATGCCCATGGATTCCAGCTTGAGGCGTGCGATTTCCTGATCCAGTTCGGTCGGCAGGACATACACCTTCTTCTCCATCCTGTCAGCGTTCCTGACCAGGTACTCCGCACCCAGGGCCTGATTGGCAAAGCTCATGTCCATCACGACAGCAGGATGACCCTCTGCGGCTGAAAGGTTCAGGAGCCTTCCTTCCGCCAGCAGGTACACTTTGCGTCCGTCCTTGAGTGTGTATTCTTCAACAAAATCACGCACTGTCCTCTTAGATACGGAAAGTTTCTCGATTGCATCGATGTTGATCTCATCATTGAAATGTCCGGAATTCGCGATTATCACGCCATCCTTTGCGAGCCTGATATGCTTCTCGTCCACCACGTTCAAGTTGCCTGTTACCGTAATGATGATGTCGGCAAAGCTCATGGCGTCCTCAAGCTTCATGACCCTGAAGCCATCCATTACCGCTTCTATTGCCTTGACATGATCGACTTCCGTCACGGTGACATTTGCGCCCATTCCCTTGGCTCTCATAGCGAGACCTCTGCCGCACCAGCCGTAACCGCAGACTACGAAATTCTTGCCGGAAAGCAACACGTTAGTAGCCCTGAGGAGACCGTCGATCGTGCTTTGACCTGTTCCGTACCTGTTGTCGAACAGGTGCTTCGTTTCTGATTCGTTCACGGCGATGATCGGTATGCGCAGCGCACCTTCCTTCTCCATGCTCTTCAGCCTGATCACGCCTGTAGTGGTTTCCTCGGTTCCTCCTATGACATTCTTCAGATAGCTGTCGCTGTAATCCTTATGCAACAGGCCTACCAGATCGCATCCGTCATCCTGTGTTATGTCCGGCCCGTGTTCGATGGCAGCCTTCAGATGGTCGTAATACGTTTCCGTATCCTCACCCTTTTTGGCGAAAACAGATATCCCGTAATCAACGACCAGTGAAGCCGCTACATCATCCTGGGTCGACAGGGGATTCGACGCACACAGGACTATATCTGCGCCGCCCGCTTTAAGCGTCCGCATCAGGTTCGCAGTTTCCGTCGTCACATGCAGGCAGCAGCTCATTTTCAAGCCTGCAAGGGGCTTTTCTTTTTCAAACCGTTCCCTGATCATTTTCAGAACCGGCATCTGGTTGTCTGCCCATTCGATCCTCAACTTGCCTTTTGGTGCCAGTGACTTGTCTTTAATATCGCACTTTACCATTTATAAATACCTCCTGTAAATATCCCTTTCGGTTGTATATTTAGTGTGTTAAGTTTCAGAAATCGTTGCCTTAGCTTTATAAGTATCTTACTTTCTGGTGATGATCGCATTTTTGAGAACTGTCCCTCTCTGTCTTTGCTTCGCCGGGTACCTTTTTGAGAACTGTCCCTCTCTGCCCTTCCTTCACCAGGCATCTTCTTGAGAACTGTCCCCTTTTACTGTCCCCTCTCCGGGCAACTTCTTGAGAACTGTCCCCTATTTTTGAGAACTGTCCCCGATTAGCCAAAGTTCTCCCTGTATCTCGTATAAAATTCGTCCAGGGTGTACCTGTGCTCTGTCGCGCCAAGGTGCTCGACCGCATATACCGATGTGACGCTGGCGTACTTGCCCATCTCTTCGAGGCCGGCGTCTTCGAAATAGCCCTTGAGCAAGCCGGCTCTGTAAGCGTCGCCTGCTCCCGTAGGATCGACTACCCTGGTCGGTTTGGCTGCACGCACGCGCACAGTTTCGTTTCTCGTCCGCAGTTCGGAGCCCTTTTCACCGAGAGTTATCACAGCGATCTCGACTCTGTCAAGTATATCGTCCATGGTCAAGCCTGTCTTTTTCCGCATCATTTCATACTCATACTCGTTAAAAATGACGATTCTTGCTCCCAGTATACCTTTGATCAGATCCTCAGGCTGCAGCCGCGGGATCTGCATCCCTGAATCATATAAATAGGGTGTCCCGATCCTCTGCAATTCATCACACCATTTGCTCATTGCAGCGGGTTCGGTCGGGGCAATTATGACCATCGAAACGTCATTCATCGGTATATCAGACATGCATATCAGTTCATCATACGCCATTGCGCCCGGGTAAAACCCTGTGATCTGGTTCCCCGACAAGTCTGTGTTAATGAAACAGGAAGCTGTAAAGTCATCTTCCCTGACCCGGACGAGCCCGGTTCCCACGCCGTTCTCCTCAAGCCACTTCCGGTAGCTTTCGAAATCGTTCCCAACTGTTCCGAGTATTTCTACTTTTTGTCCGGTAAGCGCCAGATTGTATGCGATATTGGGAGCTGATCCGCCGCGTACCTTTTTCAGACTCTTTACGAGAAAACTGATACTCAGGTTATCTGCCTTCTCAGCGATTATCTGTTCACTGAAATACCCGGGGAATTCCATGATGTGATCATATGCGATCGAACCTGCGACGATGATTTTACCCATATCTGTCTCCTTTGAATCAACTATATGTAACAAACACCTGGCATGCGACGTTGTACAGGCCGCTCAGCCATCACTCCGGTGGTATGTGACACATACCGCATTGCTAAGCTTTTCTCCGGTAGAATGCGGCTCTTACCGGGCCGCTCAGCCATCGCTCCGGGTATTATGGCGCCCGATCAGGCTCCGTCCTGTCCTATTGCTTCATCGCTGCCATTATAAAAACGCCAGTATCTTTCTTCGTTCCCGCCTTCGCCCCCGACTTCCTTCCTGATTCCTTCCGGCCCAGCGCATCATATCGCTCGATCCTGAAGCCGCATTTTACGAACCAGTCAGCGACCTCTTTTTCGGAAAACCCCGGCCATACATCATGCATGGCTTCCTTAAGTTCCTGATTTCCGTGTTTTGTCAGGTCTGCAAGAAACACCCTTCCTCCGGGTTTTAAAATCCTGCCCATTTCCCTTACAGCAGTTATGGGCTCTTCGATATGATGCAGGAACATGTTGGCGCAAACGATATCGACACTGCTGTCTTCCAGGGGAACGTCGCAGCCGTCGCTGACAATGGTCTGGATATTCCTGATGCCTTCTTCAGCTGCCTTCTTTCTCAATTCGTTTATCATAGCTCCAGAAATATCCACAGCTATGACCGTATCCACACTCGACGCTACAGCCCTTGCAAGATAACCGTCACCTGCTCCAAGATCGACAAGCACCATGTCTCTCTTAAGCAAACCGGAACTCAGCAGCTCATTGATGACATTATCGTCGTAATAGCCGCTGCGCATTTTGCTCCATTCACCGGCGACCCTGTCAAAAAACTCCCTCGCATCGCTTTCGCTGGAGGAATATTGCTGGGAATCGCCTGCCGACAGCCATTGTATGAGCGCCTGCCTGCTGAACCGCCATTCCATCCCTATTTTTCGCGCAGGAACCTTCTCCTCCTTCAGGAGTTTTATGAAAGTTTTGATGCTGACATTGAACAATTACGCAGCTTCTTCCATGTTAAGGATCTCTTTTTCCACACTATCAGGCTCCCTGTATATCATTTGGTCTGCATATTATTAAGTCCCAATATCATCTGGTCTGTATATCATTTGGTCCGTATACTAATTGGTCTGAATATCATTTGGTCCCAATATCATTCAATCTATAAGTCAGTTATTCACCAGCAATAAACCGATTAGCCACAAATTCATCAAACCAAATCCTGATCTGTATCTGTGGTGTAGCCGCCACCCATGCAGACTTCGCCAAAGATATTATACCCCGGAACAAAACACAATTGTGCGGCCCTGCATTTCTCCGAATCATTTGGAACTTCTATCCGGAACTACTTCCTATTATATCCCTTAAAATGCTATATATCAACAATCAATTACAACTATATTACCAACAGGTTCATTATGGATACAATTATATTCACCCAGTTCAGCAATGACTAAGCCGAGATTACAGCAATGGCTGATCTGTTGAACTATTGAAGTTATTTAATTATTGAAATTATTGAACTATTTAGGCTGTTTGGGCCGCTTTAGCTGTTTGAGCTGTTTAAACTGTTTGAGATGTTTGAACTGTCCAAACTGCTTGAGCCGTCTGAACTGCTTGAAGTGTTCGGGTTGCCTGAACTGCCTGAAGCGTCTGAACTGCCTGAACAGTTTGAGCCGCTTGCTGCCGCTTGCTGCCTTTTTCTGCTTTTAAGGCGCTTAAATATACATGCATATCTCGTTAAACATGTATATCCCATTACACATAAAAGAGTTTCGCACTATGGCGGCAGCTCTGATGGACGGAGTCCCTTAAGTCCGCAAGTTTGATATGATGTCTGTAACAAGCTGTATAAAAGTCTTCTCAACTTTTTTCGCTGTCTCGACCACCTCTGTATGGTCAAGTTTTCGTTCAAGTATACCGGCTGCCATGTTGGTAATACAGGATATCCCCAGCACTTTCATGCCGCAATGCCGTGCTGTTATCACTTCAGGCACCGTCGACATGCCGACCGCGTCAGCACCCAATATGCGCAGCGCCCGTATCTCTGCGGGGGTTTCGTACATGGGTCCCTGCGCGAAAGCATAAACTCCTTTTTTCAGATCGATCCCGATACTTTTGCCGATTTTTTCGGCACACTCGATCAATCCCTTATCATATGCATCACACATGTCAGGGAATCTCGTTCCGAATTCGTCCAGGTTTCCGCCCCGGAGCGGCGACGGAGCAAAAAAGCTGATATGATCTGTGATCAGCATCAGATCTCCAGGTCTGAATGAAGTGTTTACGCCCCCTGCCGCATTGGTCACGATAAGGCCGGAAATGCCCAGCAGCCTGAAAACCCTTATATGGAATACCACCTGTGATATGTCATAGCCTTCATAATAGTGGAATCTTCCCTTCATGGCAAGTACGCGCCTTCCGCCCAAAATGCCGCAGATAAGCTTACCCGCATGGCCTTTGACGGTCGTTTCCGGAAAACCCGGGATATCGCGGTAATCGATTTCGATCGGTTGTTCCAGCGAATCTGCCAGGGGTCCCAGACCTGAACCAAGAATTATGGCTGTCTGCGGTACCCCATCTATCCTGCCGCTTATATAATCTGCAGCGATCCTGTACTTTTCCATATCGTTATGCATGCGATCCACCTTTCAGTCCATTACTCCTATACGGTACTTCAATCTTGCCAATATTCGGATTCGGGCTTTCGCCAGTTGACGTCTCATTCTCATCCGTCAGTTAAAACCATCCGGACAGGCCATCATCCATTACACAATCCATCATAGTTTCACGGTCCGCCATTCCGCTCACCAGGCCGGAACCGGAACATGCTCAGCGACCAGGTAAATCAAAACACCTCTGACTCCCAAACTCCATGTTCGATCTGTATTTGAGAAACGACCCCTTCACACAGGACTATGGTGAGCATTTCATAACCATCTAAGCAGTATCCCCACACCTCTTCGTCCTTGTTGTCAGGCTCCCCGTATAATTCTATGATCCGCTCCTCACTGTCCCCCGGCCTGAGCCCTCTTGGAGTCTCATAGCCCGGATCGACAACATTTATGATATGCACGATGCCATTGACGACATAAACCTGTGTATCGGAGAAATGCAGCATTTCAGCCTTCATCCCGTGATATTCCTCCTCTGTTTTTTCCACAGGTTCCTGTCCCATTGCGGCCATAAGCATTTCATATGTCATTCCGGCTTCCAGGTTTCCCAGCTTCAGGTCATCAGGCGTGATAAGATCGCTATCGCTTATTATGCTGCCGAAACTTTCCCTGGTTATCCTGGTGCTCCTTGCAATATAAAGGATTATTTCCTCGTTATCAGCCAGCCATTCAGGGTCTTTGGACGCATCCACATGCAAAATAAGGTAGCTGTCGCCATCAACACGGACAAAATACATCTCATTCTCGGAAACAGTGATCTTCCTGCCTACCCAGTCGTCCCTGTAAACAAATTCCGTTATCTCGCCGTTTTGTCCTGCCAGTTGCCTGTAAAATCCGTCTTCAGGTCCGTCGTTCAGCTGTCCGTATATCCTTATATCGACTTTGTCACTGTCTGGCAATATAGTATATTCAGACGCGTCTTCGCTGCTGTCCACGGCATTCCATTCAACCGGGATGTCGAACCAGAAATCAAACATTTCATTGCTGCCGGTTTTGTAATTTTCATCAAATGTCGGGTAAAACAGCACTTCGCCGTCAAGGTTCTTTGATGCGCTGAAATTGGAGGCAGTTGACAGTTCCTCCTGAATAGGGACAATATCTTCACCTGTTCCGTTGCCATCTTGCGTACAGCCTGCCAGCAGAAACAACGGTATTACCAGGACCGAAAGAATGATACAACAGTATCTTTTCATTTATGGCGACCTCACTCATTATAAACTGACACTTTAAAACTTCTTATCGACGAAGTCCTCCCTCGCGAAGCTCCCACCTGTGAAGCTCTCACTCGTGAAGCTCCCACCTGCGAAGCGTTAACCCGCGAAGCCCTGACCAGCAGAAGTTTTTCATGAGGCAGTGTCTTATCGGGGCGCGAACCATACCGGCTTCCATAAAGGCTTTTGCTGCCTGCAGTAACACAGTAAAGACCGGCAGGAAATATCCGGCGCTCCGCTTTTATTTTACCACAACTGAAACGTTTGTGACAGGCAACTGTCCAATAAATATGAATAGCTGTCAGATAGCTCAATAAGCAGGCGGATTTTATCACGATTTGAT
>JAAZKL010000012.1 GCA_012799845.1 Clostridiaceae bacterium | reverse complement strand
TCCGGAAACGTTCGACAGTTTATGTAAAGATATAGGAAGGATTGCCGAAATAGTAGGCAGAGAGTTCAGATATGGGACCACATGATCCGGGAATGAGGAAGCCCCATTTGGAAACAAAGCAGCCTGACCAATATGCAGATCCGCGCAGACTGAAAGTAACAATTATCGGACTGGGTCTGATAGGCGGTTCCCTGGCTAAGGCAATGCGTGAAAAGCTGGAGATGCGGGACATCACAGCGGTGGACCGCGACAGTTCCGCACTCGGACTGGCGCTGGAACAGGGGGTAATAGGGAAAGGGCTCGTTACCCCGGACGAAACCGTCTATGGTTCGGACATCATTTTCATCTGCACTCCGGTAGGGCAGATCCCGGCATATATAGACGAACTGGCTCCAAAAGTGAAGGACACATGCATCATCACCGATGCCGGCAGTACCAAGGGCGCCATAGTCAGCCACGTCGAAAGGCTCCCGCGCTCCTTCCGCTTTATCGGGGGCCATCCGATGGCAGGCACGGAGAAATCAGGCTACTTAAACAGCCTGCCGCACCTGTTTGAAAATGCATTTTATATACTCACCCCGGCCAGGGGGGCGGCAGAGGAATCCGTGAAAACGCTTTCTTCGCTGGTGGAAGCCATCGGGGCGATCCCCGTGGTGATGACGGCGGAGGAACACGATATGGCCGTAGCCGGGATAAGCCATCTGCCCCATGTCGTTGCGGCAGCTCTGGTCAACACTGTGAAGGACATCGACAACGACACGGGCAGGCTGCAGACGTTGTCTGCAGGTGGGTTCAGGGACATAACCCGAATTGCGTCCTCCAGCCCCGGCATGTGGGAAAACATAGCGTTGAGCAACAGGGATCATCTGCTTGAAGTTCTGAAGCAGATGGAACAGAAATTGTCGGATTTCGTCGGATTCCTTGAAAATGGCGACTCCGGACAAATCTATGATTTCTTTGACAGCGCAAAGCTGTTCAGGGATTCCATATCGGATTATGGGCAGGGGCTCCTGCCGCGCATCCACAGGATCATAGTGGACGTGCAGGACAGGCCCGGGATAATCGGTGAGATAGCAACGATACTGGGCCACCATAATATAAATATTAAGAACATATACGTCGCAAACAGCCGCGAATCCGAGCAGGGCTGCCTGGTGATCACACTGCCGGATACGGACAGCGTAAATATGGCTTTTGACTTGCTGACGGAAACAGGTTATAAAGTATTTAGAAACAAATGATTCAGTTAATTTTCATATCAGGAGGGGAATAACGTGTTAGTTGAGAACAGGAACAGGCTTAGGGGAGAAATAACAGTGCCCGGTGACAAATCCATATCTCACAGGGCGATCGTTATCGGAGCTCTTGCAAGCGGTACGACAGAGATCGAGAACTTCCTGCTTGGCGAGGACTGCATCAGCACCATCGATTGCTTCAGAAGGATGCAGGTCAGTATCGAGATACTGAAGGATAACAGGATAAAAGTCCAGGGCAGGGGCCTGTACGGTCTGAAAGCCCCGACATCCGCGCTCAACGCCGGACGGTCCGGTACGGCTATAAGACTGCTCCTCGGTGTTCTCAGCGGTCAGCCGTTCACATCCACCGTCATCCGCAGCGAAGGATCAATGAAAAAGCCCGTAGGAAATACCGTGGATTTCCTGAGACAGATGGGCTCCGCCATTACCGCGAAGGATAACGGCAGCATGTGCCCGCTGATGGTATCTCCCGCCAGGCTCAAAGGCAT
This sequence comes from Clostridiaceae bacterium, assembly GCA_012799845.1. Taxonomy (GTDB): domain Bacteria; phylum Bacillota; class Clostridia; order Acetivibrionales; family DTU013; genus DTU013. The sequence continues at coordinate 1,122 of JAAZKL010000012.1, read as the reverse complement.
AAACTGCAAGCTTCCCATACACGAAATGCATATCAAATCCCCGCTGCTCCTTGCCGGACTTTATGCAGACGGCGAAACCGCAGTGAACGAGCCGGTCAGTTCAAGGAACCACACCGAACTGATGCTCACCCATTTCGGCGCCGATATCAGGACAGAGGACACAGTCGTCAAACTGCGCCCCGTCGATAACCTGTACGCCAGGAAGGTCATCATACCCGGGGATATCTCGATAGCAGCCTATTTCATCACGGCCGCGCTCATCGTTCCGGATTCCGACATAATCATAAAGAACGTCGGAGTCAACCCGACCAGGTCACGCATACTGGAAATATACAAGTCCATGGGCGGAAACATCGAGCTTCTGAACGAAAGGAACGTGACCGGAGAAGACGTTGCGGACATACGTGTCCGTTATTCAAAGCTGAAGGCCGTCAGGATCGACGAAAAACTGATACCCGGCATCATCGACGAACTGCCGGTGATAATAGCAGCCTGCACCCTGGCTGAAGGAACTACTGAAATAAGAGGCCTGTCCTCGTTCAAGGTCAAGAAGACCGGCAAGATCAAGGCGATTTCGCTGGAGCTTTCCAAGATGGGCGCAAAAATCACGGAAACAGAAGACGGGTTGGTGATCGAAGGCAAAGAAACACTAAGAGGCACCGTCGTGGACAGCAACAACAACCACTCCCACGCGATGGCCCTGTCCATAGCCGGCCTGGCAGCCCAGGGCGAAACCCTGATAAGGAAAACACAGGCAGTCGACATAGTATACCCGGAGTTTTACGAAACACTGAACAAACTGTGATATGTCAAGGGGGACGGTCCTGTCACAGGCATGGTTCTGGTGACATATCAGGGTATCAGGGGGACCAGGGTATCAGGGGGACGGTTCTTTTGAAAAATCGTCTGCAGAACCGCCTCCCTGAATATCTTTCACATACTTTAATTATCTTCATTTTTCATGGATTTTCATATTGATCTGATTTAGCCTGCTCCCAGGATTCTCCTGATTATTTTCACAATAACAAACAATGGGTAATTTCCATTGGAAATATAGTATTTCCCGGGGAAATACAGGGCAGGGTGTACAAAATTTTGAGTGTTGTGTGTCTAATTGGCTGC